>CAIKWV010000640.1 GCA_903831165.1 uncultured cyanobacterium | reverse complement strand
GCTTCACGGTCAGCCTGTCCAATGCCAGTAACAGCACGATCACGACGGCTAGTGCCGATGGCACGATCAGCAACGATGATTTTACGGCGCCGATTGTGACCCAGATTACGATTGGCACAACGGATGGCAACCTTGCGGTCGGGGAATCAGTTGTTTTTTCGATTGTTTTTTCCGATGTTGTTCATGTTGTTGGCAACCCGGTTCTTAATCTGAACAATGGTGGTGCTGCCACCTACCTTTCCGGTTCAGGTACGGCAGTCCTGGAGTTTGTTTACACCGTCTCTGCTGCTGATTCCAGTAGCCCCGATCTGGGCACCGCCAGCTCCAATGCCTTGAATCTAAGTGGGGGTTCAATCGCAAATATTGTTGGTGTTTTGGCTGGCTTGAGTGGTGCTAATTCGCTCAAGCCCCAGGGTGTGATTGCCGTTGATACTGTGGCGCCGCTGGTCACCTCCATGGCGCTCAGTGGCAACAGCCTGATCCTGTCCTTTTCTCAGCCCGTCACGGGCAACAGCCTGATTGCTGGCAACTTCCGCTGGCAAATCGGCAGCGCGACCTCTGTCGCTGCCTCCAGCATCACCTTCAATTCGGTAAACAACACAGTCACGCTCACCTTTTCTGGAACGGCTCCTTCCAGCTCTGCCGCCGTTAAGGTCAGTTATGCTCCGGCGACTGGTAACGCTGCCTCGGGATTGATTGCCGATTCAGCGGGTAATCCGTTGACTGTTTTCACGGACAAGGTCGTCGATACCTATCAATCTGCCGTAACCGTAACCACGCTTGGTGATGCGGGAACCAGCTTGCCTGCCACCTCGTTTACCAATCTGGTGTTGACTGGAGCATCGGCTGTCAATGGCAATGGCAATGCCTTAGCCAATTCCTTGACTGGAAACAGTGCCATCAACATCCTAGATGGTAAGGCGGGGGTGGATTGGATCGATGGCCTTGGTGCAAGTGATGTTTATTTTGTTGCGACGTCCACGGACCATGGCCAGGCTGAATTCAGGGATTCCGGCACGACGGGTACGGATGAAGTTCGTTTTGCCTCAACCACGGCAGGTCAGACACTGAAGCTCTTTGCCGGTGATACCGGTCTGGAGACTGCGGTGATCGGTACGGGTACGGCCAGCTCGGCTGTCACGACAGGTACCACAGCCCTCAGCATTGACGCCTCCGAGGTGCTCAACAGGCTCACGATCACAGGCAATGCGGGCATCAACACCCTGAGGGGCACGGCTTATGGAGACACCATTCTGGGCAACGGCGGCGCCGATTCGATTGCAGGCCAGGCTGGTTCCGACATCATTACCGGCGGAGCGGCTCTGGATTCGCTCAGTGGTGGAGCCGATGCGGATACCTTTGTGTACACCACCCTCGGCGATGGTTTTGTGGGTGGTACAAGCACGGCTCGTACCTTTGAAAAGATCACCGACTTCGTGGTAGGCCTGGATGCCATTGATGCACCTGGCACCGCCATTCGTAACGTCAAGGTTCTCGGAGCCGTCTCGGCTTTGACGGACACGGCGATCGGGGCGTTGCTGAATGCTTCATCGGCGGGGAGCGTCAACTTCGCTGCTGGAGGGGCTTCCACCTTCGTTTTTGGTTCGCAGGTCTTCTTGGCCATCAACAACAATTCAGCCTCCTATTCAGCTACGGCCGATGCGATTGTTGAGATCACAGGCGTGGGCTTTCTCAATGGTTCCTTCACCTTGGCGAACATCAATATCTCCTGAGTCGGAACTCTTTTGAGAGCGCTGGCTTTCAGTGGCCACTGTCAGTTCCTGAATCTGATCAGTTGTCAGGGGCCACGTCAGGGGTAGATGGTGCCGCTTTGCGAACCTGTTTGGCTCCCTGATTGCATGAACTGCCTTCATCTCCGGAGGAGCGCTTTGGCTGGCTCCAGCCTCTGCGCAACCGATTCAGGCGATGGCGGACTGCATCAGTTCCAGGCCATGCAGGCCCTCGTACAGCAGGTAGGCCGCGAACAGAATCGCCAGTACCCCGACCAGGGCTTCGGCCCGATGCTGCAACCAGTCGTTGAGCTTCATGATCGGCTCGCGGATCGTGCCCGAACTACCAATCCACACCAGCGGCGGCAGCAGCAGCAGCGAGCCGGCCATCAGGGCGAAGACGCTGCTCACCTCCAGGTCGGCGCTGAGGCCGGGGTGATTGATCAACAGCAGCCTGGCCTCCTTGAGATAGAAGACCAGGTTTTCCGGCGTCAGCAGGGCGCCGGCGGCGCCGATCGCCACCAGCAGCCAGGTGTCCAGCTCCGGCAATTTGTTCATCAGGCGCAGGGCCATGCCCTCCTCGCCGATCGCGGCCTGGGGGGTTAGCTGGTACAGGCCCAGGGCTAGTAGGCCGCCGGCACCGAGCAGGTCGATCAACACCTGATCCCGCTCGCCATGGGCCAGGCTGATCGGAAAGGAGCTGCCCAGCAGCATCAGCAGCGCCACCGCCAGCACATTGGCCAGACTCCAGCCGAGCACATAGGCAAAGGAGCGTCGCAGCGGCGCCCGGCCCAGCAGCAACAGGGTGACCACGCCGATGTGCAGAGGGCTGAAGGCGATGCCGATCCCGAACAGCGACGACTGGGTCAACAGGCTTGGGCTCATCGCATCCGTCCAGGCAACCGGTCGTCCCCGTCACCCTAGGGAGGGGGCCCTGGCCGCCGGGATCGCCGTTGGCGGGGTTGATCCTGGATCCTGCTCCTGTGCGGCTCTGCATGCTCGGGCTGCCCGGGAGCCCGGTCGCTCTGATGCAGCCGGTCGGGGGCGTCAGGCGCCAGCGGCCGGGGGAGCTGGCGCGTCCCGAAGCGTCAAGATGATCAGCGCCAAGCTATTCGCGACGTCATGATCCAGGCGTGATGTTCAGGCCCTTGTCTTCTCTCTGGCCCCGTCAGCTGGGCAACCAGTGCCTGCTGATGCTGGTCGGTGGCGTGTTGGTGGGGCTGCTGGCCCCGGCGGCGGCCATCGCGCTCAAGCCCCTGGGACTGGCTTTTCTGCAGGCCTCCCAGATCGTGGTGATGCCGTTCCTGATCTGCGAGCTGATCGTCGGTTTCGGGGGGCTGGGCAGCGGCTCGCTGCGTCGTCTGCTGCGCGGCGGTGTGCTGGCGCTGCTGGGGGTGTGGCTGCTGGGGAGCCTGCCGGTGGTGTTCCTGCCCCAGTTCCTGCCGCCGCTGACCTACTCGGGCTTCTTCAACGCCGGCCTGTTTCAGCAGCCCCAGGGCACGGACCTGCTGCGCACCTATCTGCCTGACAACATCTTCGGTGCCCTGGCGGCCGACAACTTCCCCGCCGTGGTGCTGTTTAGCGCCG
>CAIKWV010000639.1 GCA_903831165.1 uncultured cyanobacterium | reverse complement strand
CTGCCAGGCTGGGCGGTCTTTGCCTGCCAGCAGTTGCAGCTCCAGGGCTGCCTGGAAGGGCCCATGGGCCAGGGGGCGCAGCCGCAACTGGAACGGGGCCTGTCGCAACAGCGCCAGCCCTGCCCAGGCGATCAGTCCCGTGGCCGCACCGCCCGCTGCCACGCCCGCCCTGTCGCCATCGCCTGCTGGCTTGACATCACCCAGCACGGCCCCCAGGCAGGCGGAATCCAGCTCCTTGTTGGCCCAGACCCCAGCGGGAAAAGCCGCTTCCACGCCTCTGTCGAGCGCCACCTGGGCTCGGGAGGACGGGGTGGTGCTGGGCGGTTGGCGCTGGTTGCCCGCATCTGCCGGGGAGCCCCAGCTGCTGCTCTTCCTCGGTCCCGTACCCCAGGCACCCCTACTCCGGATCGGCGGTCCCGACCAGCCGATGCCACCCCCCGGTGGGCTGCTGCTGCGCAGCCGACCCTCGGCCCTGGCCAGCCTGGAGATGCTGCCGGCCGACGTTCCAGATCTGGTGAAGCGCGCCAGTCAGCTGGAGATTGAGGCCCGATCTCCAGCCAACGGCAACGGTTCCCTGCCGATCAGCCAGCTGACGGGAGGCCTTCAGGTGTCTCGCTGATCTGCTGCCGTTCCCGCCTGCGCCGGTCGGCGGCCACGGTTTCCTCCAGCAGCTCGACCGCCTGGGCCAATTTCTCGAGATTGGCGGCGTAGAGGCTCAGATCCTTGTCGAGGCGATCGCGCAGCAGGCCCATGGCCTCCCCCACCTCATGGGCGGCGTCGCGCAGGGCCTGGGGATCCATGGCCTCAGCCCCCCGCGCCTTCTCCAACAGCGACAACAGTCCGACGGCCATCAGCCGCGAATAGTGGAAGTCCTGGCGGCGGATGCTGGCGAGGGCTTCCGCCACCGGTGCCGGCGCTCCTTCCCCCTGGTGTTCGATCCACTGCTTCACCTCCTCCACGCTGTGATGGCCCATGGCGGCCATCGCCTGGTCCCGCTGCTGGCGCAACTGGCCGGCATCGAACCCGGAACAGCTGCAGAGCGCTTCGAACAGGGGCTGGCGCTGTTGCTCAGGCCGGTAGCCGCGGCTGAAGCCGTCAAACACCTGCACCAGGCCGGTGGCGAACAGGGGATCGGCGGCAAAACCGCTCTGGCGGCTCAGCAGATGCAGTTCCACCAGCAGCTCATCGACCATGCGCCGGTACAGCGGGCTGATCACATGGGGGAAGGCGCTGTGGAACGCACGCTTGCTGTCGGCAACGGTTAAGGCGTCGCTCACGCAGGTCTGCCGTCAAGGTCAAGTGACCTTAGCGCTGCAGCGCGAACGCGGGCCCGAGGTTTCAGTAGGATGGGCCGAGTTGTCCTGTTTCAGCCCATGATTCCGATTGTGATCGAGGAGTCGGGTCGCGGAGAGAGGGCGTTTGACATCTACTCCCGGCTGTTGCGCGAGCGCATCATTTTCCTCGGTGAGCCGGTGACTGCCGAATCGGCCAATCGTGTGGTCGCCCAGCTGCTGTTTCTCGAGGCGGAGGATCCGGACAAGGACATTTTCCTCTATATCAATTCGCCCGGCGGCTCGGTGTACGACGGTCTCGGCATTTTCGACACCATGCAGCACATCAAGCCCGACATCCAGACCGTCTGCGTCGGCCTGGCCGCCAGCATGGGGGCTTTTCTGCTCTGCGCCGGCACCAAGGGCAAGCGCAGCAGCCTGACCCATTCCCGCATCATGATTCACCAACCCTTGGGTGGTGCCAGGGGGCAGGCCAGCGACATCCGCATCCAGGCCGACGAAATTCTCTATCTCAAGGACAAGCTCAATCGCGAGCTGGCCGAACGCACAGGTCAACCCTTGGAGCGCATGCAGGCCGACACCGACCGCGATTTCTTCATGTCACCAGCAGAGGCCATGGCCTACGGTCTGATCGACAAAGTGATCGACAAACGTTCTGTACGGCCGGTCTGAGCCGGCCACGACCTTGTTGATGCGCTGCTGCGGTCATCAGCTCCCCGACTCCGATCAACCACCCAGAGGGTGGTTTTTTATTGGCTGTGCCGATGTTGGCTTGAATCAGCCATCTCGTTGAAATGGACATCTTCAGTCTGGACATGAAAAAGCCCGTCCAGTGACGGGGCTGATCCACAGACGGCTGCAGAGCTAAACGATCGCTACAGCTGCTCAGCTGGACAATGACAGCAGAACTAGATGTTCGCCGTCAATGTTTGGAACCGGAACAACGTTCAGACGGTCTGCACGGAGGGTTCCTGTTCCTTGCTGATGCCACTGAGGATCGGGCTGAAGCGTTCTTTTTCAGGAACCACGGTGAACTCGGCGACGACGGAGCGGAACTCATCGCCATCGAGGGTTTCCTTCTCGATCAGCATTTCCACCAGGCGGTCGATGCAGACCCGGTTCGCCGCCACCAGCTTGACGGTGTCCAGATAGCAGCTCTGCACGATCTGGCGGACCGCATCGTCAATGCGGCTGGCCAGAGCGTCGGAGCCATCGCTGCGGGTCATCAGATCCCGGCCCAGGAACACCTCCTGATTGCCGGCTTCCAAGGAGAACTGACCGAGATCGCTCATGCCGAAACGGGTGACCATCTGACGGGCAATCGAAGCCACCTGTTGAATGTCGCCACCAGCACCGGTGGTGACTTCGGAATGGCCGAACACCACATCTTCGGCGGCACGACCGCCCAGGGCGCCCATGATCCGGGCGCGCAGCTGGGCCCGGCTGACCAGCATCTGTTCTTCGTCCGGAGAGAACCAGGTGAGGCCCTGGGCCTGTCCGCGCGGAATCAGGGTGACCTTCTGAACCGGGTCGTGGTCCTTGATCAGGGTGCCGACAATGGCATGGCCGACTTCGTGATAGGCGATCAGCCGCTTACTGCGTCCATCGGTGAGGGGCTTGCCCTCCATGCCAGCGATCACCCGATCGACGGCGTCATCGATTTCGGCCAGGCTGATCGAATCGCGGCGGCGTCGTGCCGTCAGGATCGCGGCCTCATTGAGCAAGTTGGCCAGATCGGCGCCGGTGAAGCCGGGTGTACGACGGGCGATGGCTTCAAGCGAGACACCTTCGGCCAGCTTCTTGTTGCGGGAGTGAACTTCGAGGATCGAGAGGCGACCCTTGATGTCAGGCGCATCCACCTGCACCTGGCGATCGAAACGACCCGGACGCATCAGGGCCGAATCGAGCACATCGGGGCGGTTGGTGGCGGCAATGATGATGATGCCGCTGTTGCCCTCAAATCCGTCCATCTCGGTCAGCAGCTGGTTGAGGGTCTGCTCACGCTCGTCGTTGCCACCACCGATGCCGGCGCCCCGCTGGCGGCCGACAGCATCGATTTCATCGATGAAGATCAGACAGGGGCTGTTCTCCTTGGCGCGCTTGAACAGATCCCGGACCCGGCTGGCACCGACGCCGACGAACATCTCGACGAACTCGGAGCCGGACAGCGAGAAGAAGGGCACACCGGCTTCGCCGGCAATCGCCTTGGCCAGCAGCGTTTTGCCGGTGCCCGGAGGGCCGACGAGCAGCACGCCCTTGGGGATGCGGGCGCCGACGGAGGTGAAGCGTTCTGGCGTCTTGAGGAAGGTGACCACTTCCTGGAGGTCCTGCTTGGCCTCTTCGACACCGGCGACGTCATCGAACTTGACTCCCGTTTCGGCCTCCATGGCGAAGCGAGCTTTGGTCTTGCCGAACTGCATGGCCTGTCCAGGACCACCGGGCATGCCGTTGGAGCGCCGCGCCAGCAACACCAGAGAACCGATCAGCAGCAGCGGGAAGAGCAGATTGCCGAGCAGGCCCAGGGCAGGCGGTGTGGTGCGCGGCGGATGGATGTCAAAGCTGATGCCCTGGTCCTTGAGCTTGTTGATCAGCTCGGGGGCCAGACCTGGCAGGTCGACGCGCAGCCGCTGCACCCGGTTGTCGAGATCAGGATCCACGGCCTCAATCACAGCGGTGCGGCCACCGTCGAAGATGTCCACCGCCGTGACTCGGCCGGCCTCGACGTAGTCGAGGAAGCGGCCGTAGCTCATGCGGGCCACGGCGGCGTTGCTGGGGGCCACGGTGGGACCACTGGCCGTCAGCTTGTTCGGCCCGGACCCGAGCAGCTGCCATCCCAGGAACAGCGCCACTCCGATCGGCAGCAGCCAAAGAGCCAGGAGTCGCCAGCGCTGATTCATGGGAAAAGAGAGCTTGTTGAACAATCGTAACGGCAACCGTGTTGGCTTCGTGACGACCTGAGCCCCACAATCTGGCCGAGGCAGCCGCTCTCAGCCCACCTTCAGCCAAGGGCTCAGCTCGGCGCCGCCCGCCAGCGGGTCGGCCAGGGAGGGGGACGTCAGGGTCAGGGGCGCTTCTACGACCACCTCTTCGGCGGGGAAGCTCTCCACCAGCTCAGCGCCACCGAGCCCATGGGTCCAGATCTCAACTTCGCTGCGACGGGGGCACTGGAAGCTGAGCAGCTCAAACGGGAAGACAACACGCTCGAGATAGAACTCCTCAGGGCCGCAACAGCGCACGATCACCATCCGATCGTGGCGTTGCGAAAACCACAATCCAAAAGCGTCTGCAGCTCCAAGTTTCGAGACGAAGACATGACAACATTGATTTAGCCATTGACCCTGGCTGGCAATTGGTGCCCATCGTCACGCTTTGCCGGTCTTAAGGGTTTTTTCTGTTGCTGACTCGGGGTTCAGAGGCTGCGCAGCGCCACGATCGGATCGAGACGGGAGGCGCGGCGTGCCGGCACCACGCCGAAGAACAGACCGATGGAGCCGGATAGCAGCACGGTGCCCACCACGGTGCCGGCGGCGATGCTGGCGGGCAGGGGGGTGAAGGCGGCCACCAGGGCGATGGCGCCGATCCCCACGCCACTGCCGATCACGCCCCCGAGGCTGGCGAGCACCAGGGACTCCACCAGGAACTGCAGCAACACGTCACTGCTGCGGGCCCCCAGCGCCTTGCGTAGGCCGATCTCCTCGGTGCGTTCACTCACCGAGACCAACATGATGTTCATGATGCCGATGCCTCCCACCAGTAGGGATACGCCCCCGATCGCCGCCAGCATCAGGGTCAGCCCGCCCGTGATCGTGCCGACGATCGTCTGAGCATCCTTCTGGGAGCGCACTGAGAAGTCGTCATCCCGCAGGATGCGATGGCGCTGGCGCAGCAGATTGGTGATCTGGAAGCTGGCAGCGCCGGTGCTCTGCTCATTGCGAGCCTCGATGCTGATGAAGCTGAGGGTGATGCCGTAGGTGGGATTGCGACCGCTCAGCCGGCTCACCATCGTGCTGAGCGGGATGTAGGCGACCTCATCTTGATTGGCACCGAACACCGCCCCCTTGGGCGCCAGCACCCCGATCACCTGGAACGACTGATCGCGGATGCGCAGCTGGCGGCCGATTGCATCGCCGGTGGGCATCAGCTTGTCACGCAGGTCGGGACCGATCACGGCGACGCTGCGCGCCCCCTTGACGTCGGCTTCGCTGAGGAAGCGGCCCTGGGCCACCTCGAAGTTGCGCACGGGCAGGAAGTCCGGGGTGACGCCGGAGATGGTGGCGGTGGCGGCCAAAGAGCCGGACTGGACCACATCGCTGAGGGTGATCTGGGGAGCCACCCGCTTGACGCTCGGCACCTGTTCGGCGATCGCCTGGGCGTCTTCGAGCACCAGGGTTTTGGGGGTTTCAATCCCCTGGCGGCGGGTGTCGTTGCGGCCGGGCACGATGAACAGCACATTGGCGCCCAGGGTGCTGAGTTGTAATTCCGCCAGGTTCTGGGCCCCGCGCCCCACCCCCACCAGGCTGATCACCGAGGCGTTGCCAATGACGATGCCCAGCATGGTCAGTAGGCTGCGCAGCCGGTTGGCCTTGAGGGTGCTGAAGGCCATGCCCACGGTCTCCCGCAGGGGCAGCTTGTGGGCCATGGAAGGGGTGGATGCCTGGGCTGGGCGTGAGTCTGGCTAGAACGCCGAGGTGCTGCCCAGCTCCATGGGGCTGAGGGCGCCGCGATGCACGATGCCGTCCTGCACCGCCAGGGTGACGATCTCCCCTTGGCGCAGGGCTGTGGTGGCATTGGTCACTCCCACGATCGCGGGGATGCCCAGTCGTTCGGCCAGCTGGGCGGTGTGGCTGTCCGCCCCCTCCATTTCGCAGATCACGCCCCGGCTGCGACCGATGGCGCCCTGAAAGGAGTCGTCGGTTTCGCGCACCACCAGGATTTCCCCGTCCTGCAGGTTTTCGGCTTCTTCGGCGTTGTTGGCGACGCAGACCCTGCCGTTGATCGAGCCGCTGCCCACCCCGAGCCCGCGACCCAGAACGGCCGAGACCAGTCCCACCCGCACCAGATCGGTGGAGCCGCTGACCCCCGCCAGGGTGCCCTGGGTCTGCACCACCAGGTCCCCCTCCAGCAGCAGGCCCTTTTCCTGGGCGACGCCCATGGCCACGTTGAAGGTGCTGCCGGTATTGATCTGTTCGGGGATCAGCAGCGGGGTCACGCCCCAGACCAGCTGCAGCTGCCGGGCGACGCTGACATCGCTGGTGATCGCCAGGATCGGGGTGCTGGGACGGAACTTGCTGACGTTGCGTGCCGTGGAACCGCTCTTGGTGAGCGGCAGGATGGCTGCCGCATTGAGCTGGCGGGCAATGCTGCTCACCGCCTGACAGATGGCGTTGGGGATGGTGGTGGCCATGTGGCTGTCCAGCACCCGCTGGGGGTAATCGCGCTCGATCCGACGAGCGATCTGGGCCATGGTGGCCACCGCTTCCACCGGGAAATCGCCGACGGCCGTTTCGTTCGACAGCATCACGGCGTCCGTGCCGTCGAGGATGGCGTTGGCGACATCGCTGACCTCGGCCCGGGTGGGCCTGGGGCAGGAGGCCATCGAATCGAGCATCTGGGTGGCGGTGATGATCGGTATGCCGAGGCTGTTGGCCTTGCGGATCAGTTCCTTCTGCAGCAGCGGCACCTCCTCGGCCGGCATCTCCACCCCCAGATCGCCGCGGGCGACCATGACGCCGTCGCAGAGGGGCAGAATGGCGTCGAT
>CAIKWV010000638.1 GCA_903831165.1 uncultured cyanobacterium | reverse complement strand
TTGGCGCTGCTTCAGACTAACCATCGACGGGGGCGTAGGGGCTTGTCCATCAGTTTGAAACAATTGACCAGCCCATGTTTCGTTTTCGCTGCGCATGTTGCCTTTGATGGCGACTCGCATCGAACGGTTCTGTCTGCCGCCGAGAGCTTGCCCTCCCATCTTCGAACGCCTAGGACAGAAAGGTTGGCGTCGATGGAGTGCTGCTGTGTCGCGCTTGAAATCGCTCCCTTCAGCTGCATCAGCACCTGCCAGTATCAATCTGGTGGCGTCGGTCAGGGCCTGCGGGGCATCCGGACCGGCCGGCGCGGATTCCGGTGACACCAGTAGCGACTGTGCTCTGCTGGTTGGAGAGGCGCAGAGGTTTTTTGCCCTGCATTTTCGCCAGCCCCTGCCGATCGAGAAGCTGGCGCGGGGACTTGGGGTCAGTGAACAACGTCTGACGAGCTGTTTTGACTGTGCCCGTGGCATCACCCCCGGCCAGGCTCTGCTGGAGTTCCGTCTCAACCGGCTGTTCCAGACCTTCAGGGAGCACCCCAGCCAGAGACTGCGCCGCTCGATTCAGGATTGTGGCCTGGGCCAAACGGCCCACATCATCCAGCTGTTTGAAGACAGCTTCGGCATCGCCCTGGCTCCGTTCCTGCTCACCTGCCGGCGGGCCCAGGCAGACCAAGCGTTCCGCCGCCTGCATCCGCAGCGCCGGCACCTGATCCTGCCCAGTCGCGCTGAACCCGCTGGCCTGGGCAGCCCAGGGATTGGCCGTCGGTAGCCGTCTCCAGGACAAACGCGCCACCCCTGACGGCTCGAAGCGATGGCGCCGGGATAGGCAGCAACGGCAGCAGCCCCTCAACGCAGTTCGGGGCTTTTCAGACCGCCGAGCCAGGCCACCGAGAGCCCGAGCGCCGAGCGCTCGCACCCCAGGGGCCTGGGATCACGCTGGGCTGCCTGGTCCGGCAGCATGGGTTCATCGCCGTGCGTTCAGGATGTTGTTCCCCAATCCCTTCTGCCTCTTGAGCGCCACCAAGGTGGCCGGCCTGCAGGCCACGGTGCTGCTGCTATTGACGCTGTTGATCAAGGCGAAGATCCAGATCAAAGCCTTCTCCGCCCTGGGACTGGCGTTGCTGCTGCTGCAGACCCTGGTGTTCCTGGCCGCCGGTGGCGCCCTGGGTCTGTCAGCTCTGGCCGCGACGGCCTACGGCCTCAAGCGCCGCCAGGCGATGGGCTGAGTCCGGGCACGGGCCGGGGGGTGTCCCAACGCCGGTTCAAGCTGACGCTTGCACCCCCATCAGGCTCCGCGATGAGCGCTGGAGCGCTGCGGGGCTTGTTCAGAACCGCCGATTCGGGCAAGGGCGCACCCAGCCGTTGGGGCCACGTGGTCATCGGGGCCATCCAGCATCGCCGTGGTGACCTTCAGCCGAGCTGCTCTGCCTCTGCCCCCGAGTTCCCCCTGTGCTGTGCTCGGGTTCCACGGAAACGGGACTTCATGGGCAGGCGTTCAGGCGGTTTCAGGCTGCCTGAGGTACGGGTCAAGAAAGCTCAGCGGCCGGGCCATGGTGGCGGAAAATCCCAGAATGCCCGGATCGCGGTAGCTGTACAGCAGGGTGTCATCACGATCAATCAGAAAGGTTCCCCCTCTCTGGGTCAGGGCCTGATCGTTGGGCACATAGGTGCGCCACTGGCCCAGCACCTCGGTCATGTTGCGCAGCCGAACCGTGGCCAGCTCAAAGGGCCGCAGAAATCCCGTACCACCAGCCCAGGCGAACAGGGAGGCCGGAAGCGCCGGCAGCCCACCCACCTGAATGCTCTCCCCATCGGCGATCCGCTGGGGCGCCTGGCGATCGCCCGTGTAACCCCGCAGCACCTCGGCCAGGGTGCCAGGGGAGCCGATTCCGGCGCACATCAACAACAGATTCAGCCACGGCCCCCCGGGCTGGGCCAGGCCGCCATAGAGGCCGAGGGCGCGGTGCAACCGGGGGGTCGCTTCGACCAGCAACCGCTCCAACGGAAAGCCGGTGAAGGCGCTGAACCGCTGGCGGCCGGCCTCCGCCCCGATGCCGATCGCCAGCAGCTGGATCGCGGCGGCCTGGAGCTGGGGCAGGGCCGCCGCCACGGCCTGGGCGTATTCGAGGCTGTCGAAATCCCCCAGCTGGGGCAGCAGCAGCACCAGGCGGCGCTGGCCCGGCCCCATGCCCGGCTGAGACGCCAGCCGTTCCAGCAGGGCCGCAGGAGCCGGTGGCGCAGGGCGGGGAACGAAGTCGGCCATCGGGCTGGATCCAGACCGACGAGTCTGGTGCAGGGAATCCCTCGCCGGGGCAGCGCCGTCGGCGGCGTGGACCGTTGCGCCGGCCAGCGACCCCGTGGAATCGATGGAGTGACCACCCGGGTCAGCCGTCTGAGCCGCCGTGGCAAGACCTTGAACGCCGGGGCATGACTTCAACAGCCGGGCCGCAAGCTCAACGGCCGAACACCAGTGGCGTGAACCGCCAGCGGCAATCTGCAGCACATCAAGACGGTTACCCACCTGGCTCGAAGGCCGGGGTCTGCTTTAGGTTTTTTAATGAGTCCCTTGCCCGAAGCCGCGCATGTTCACTCTCGACCGGGCCACAAAGATTTTTCCCGAAACCCAGTCGGCTGACGTCGTCCCGGCCCTGACTGCCCGCTACAACCTGCTCAGTGCTGAAGATCAGCTGGCGCTGATCTGGTACGCCTACCTCGAGATGGGCAAGACGATCACGATCGCCGCCCCGGGTGCCGCTCGCATGCAGTTCGCCGAGCCGGTGCTCAACCGCATCCGCGGCATGAACTTCGCCGAGCAAAGCCAGGTGATGTGCGACCTGGCCAATCACGCCGACACCGAGCTGGCCCGCTGGTACGCCTCCTGGTCGGTGAACATCAAGCTGGGCTTCTGGTATCAGCTGGGTGTGTGGATGGAGCAGGGCATCGTCGCCCCGATTCCCGCCGGCTATCAGCTCTCGGCCAATGCCGCCGCCGTACTCGAGTCGCTCAAGACCATCGACAAGGGGCAGCAGATCACCGTGCTGCGCAACTTCGTGGTTGACATGGGTTTTGATCCCGGCAAGAGCGCCGCGGTTGAGCGGGTCAGTGAGCCGGTGGTGCTGCCGACCGCTCCGGAGGAGCGCACCAGTGTTGTCATCGAAGGCGTCGACAATGCCACGGTGATCAACTACATGAACCTGCTCAATGCCAACGATTTCGACAACCTGATCGAGCTGTTTCTGCCCGACGGCGCCCTGCAACCGCCCTTCCAGCGGCCGATCGTGGGCCGGGAGTCCGTGCTGCGCTTCTTCCGTGAAGACTGCCAGAACCTCCAGCTGCTGCCCGACCGCGGCGTGACCGAACCCTCCGATGACGGCTTCACCCAGATCAAGGTGACCGGCAAGGTGCAGACCCCCTGGTTCGGTGCCGGTGTCGGCATGAATGTGGCCTGGCGTTTCCTGCTCGACCCCCAGGGCAAGATCTACTTCGTGGCCATCGATCTGCTCGCCTCCGCCGCCGAACTGCTCAAGTTCGCCCGTTGATCGCTCGCTTCAGCCAGCCTGCGGACCCACTGACGCCACAGCTCCCCCTGCGGGGGCTGTGGTTTTCTGTGGCAATCGTTGGCGGTTGGGCGCTCAGCGCTGCCCTGCTGCTTCCCGGCGAAGGCCCCTCGCTGCCGCCGTTGCTGCTGGCTTTGGCGGTGCTGCTGCGGACCTTCCTGCAGACGGGACTGTTCATCGTCGCCCACGACGCCATGCACGGTTCGCTGCTGCCCGGTTCAAGGCGCTGGAACGATCGGCTCGGCCGTCTGGCCCTGGGGCTCTATGCCTGCCTGCCCTGGGAGGGTTGCCGGCGCAACCACCTGAGCCACCACCTGGACCCCGCCAGCCCCTGGGACCCGGACCATCACGATGGCCGTCATCGCGGCGCCCTGGCCTGGTACCTGCGCTTCATGGCGGAGTACCTGACACCAGTCCAGATGGCGGGCCTGCTGAGCTGCTGGCTGGCAAGCGCCCTGGTGCTGCTGCGGCTCACGCCCCACCCCCTGGCCAATCTGCTGCTGTTCTGGATCCTGCCGTTGCTGCTCAGTTCGCTGCAGCTGTTTGTCTTCGGCACCTATCTGCCCCACCGCGACGGGGTGGATCCGGCCTCGGATCGCCATCACGCCCGCAGCCTGACCCTGCCTCGAGGACTGTCCCTGCTGGCCTGTTATCACTTCGGCTACCACTGGGAACATCACGAATATCCGCAGCTGCCATGGTTCCAGTTGCCCCAGCGGCGACGCTTCATCACAGATCGCATCCCCGATCCCGCCCGGCTCGCGATACCGCTGGCCAACCGATAGGTTCGTTGGAGCAGATTGGGGCCGATGGAAACCGATGTGGCCGGCTGGACGATTGAAGAGCAGGACCTGGCTCAGGCCGTCTTCGATCGTGCCCTGGCCCGGGATGTGGAGACGTTGATCGGCGATCTGCGCAGCCGGAGCGCAGCGCTGGAAAACCCGGAACAACTGTGGCAACTGCACGATTTTCTCAGCATCCGCCGCCACGAGATCGAAGGCCGATTCGATTTTCGCCTGCCGGGTCTGCTCTTTGTCTTTGCCGATTTCGTCAAGGATGGGCTCGTAAGCCTTGAGGAACTCGAAGGGCTCTCGGCTGACAAGTTGGCCAAGATCAGTGCCATGGCCCGCATGTGAGCCGATCGCTCGAACCGATCGCTGCAGTGCGTTGCCATCTGCCGCGTGTCTCTGGGAGCTCAGCTGTCATTCATGGCTTTAGCCGCAACGGGAAAGCACAGGGCCGCAGGTGCTTCGGACCGTTCGACCCAGTTCATGCCGGCCTTGTTGAGCGCCTCAATTGCGCTCTGCAGGTCCTGGCCTGACGGGGGACCATCCGGGCTGTCGTTCGGCTCGGAAGCGATCAACGCGGTTGGCGGCACCAGGCCGATCACTCCGCCAGGGAGAACCCGGCGGCGGTAACCGTGCCGTAGCAGTACAAAAACCTGCTCCATCAACAGCAGCTCCTCCCGAAAGGGGCGATCGGCAGTCAGGTGCCGGATCGGTGCACCGAGCTGGAGCAGCACGGCCTCAGGGTCGTCGCCTTGCATCCGCTGGCGGAGGGCAGCAGCATCCCAGAGACGGCTCCGGCCCGCTTTCCGACAGTGGCCAGGAGCGTCATGGTCCAAGCAGAAAACGAACTGTCTGGATCATGCCGGAACGGCGCCAGTTGTGTCTCTACTCAAAATTAGGTAGATGGCTCAGGTCCCCACCCCGCCGGCGCCACTCAGCGGAACAGCCAGGGCAGCAGCATCAGCACCACGCCAAGCCACAGCTGGGGCCAGACGCCGGCGACGAAGTAGGGAAACACCATCATCAGCAGTCCGCAGGCCAGTGCCAGTGGGCGCCCAGTCTTGCGGCCATAGATGAAATACCCCAAGCCGATCGAACCCAGCAGTAACCCCACAAACAGCTCGGCGGGGGTGGGCATGGCCAGGGGGCGATCGGTCCCATCGTCCTGGATCCGGACGCTCTTGCGGTCCTGCTGCAGCAAGACCTCACATCAGCCCTGGGATGCTTGAGGCCTCAGGACGCCAACAAGAACGTCGTCAACAATGATCGGGTTTGGCCCTGACATGCTCCAGGACTTCGGCTCAGGACGATTCATTGCTAGCCAGGACGCCGACAAGGATGCTGTTCGACGCAAGCACTGACATCGTTGACGCCACAGCAGGCACCCTTGCAGCCAGCATCGGATTGGCGGCTGTGACGATGAACGTCTGGCAAGTTGAACAGATCGACGGCGCCAATTGCCGCCTGTTCAGCATCACCTCTGGCCTCCATGCGGTGGATGGTGCCGGCATGGCCGACTTCAAGCCGCGATGGCTCGTGCAGGGGGGGACCTGGGGTGGGGTGAACAACTGGAGGCGTGGAGATCCCCAGGTTCCCTCTAAACAACGCCAGCGACGCTAATGAGTGCCGGATCCAGCGCATTCCACACCCACGGAGTGCATTCGCACCTCCTCCGGGCGCGCCAGAGCACCGCTCAACCCCTCCAGCTCCACCGCCGCCAGCTGCTCGAGCCGGGCCACCGTGACCTCGCGGCCGTAGCGCTGCTCACAGAGCAACCAATAGAGGCCGAAATGGCGTGCCTCGCTCGCCAACAGCGCGCCGTAGAGATCCTGGAACTCACCATCGGGGCTGTGGGCCGCCAGCAGGCCCATGCGCTCATGGCTGCGGGCTTCGATCAGCCCCGCCACCAGAAACGAATCCAGCATCCGCTCGGGCTCACCCCGGCGGACCGCCGCCGTCAGCGTGGCGCCATAGGGGGGTGCCGCCAGGGGCCGCAACGGAATGCCCCGCCGCTGCAGCAGCTGCAGCACCAGCTCAAAGTGCTCCAGTTCTTCGCGGGCCAGCGGACTGAGCAGCGCTGCCAGCTGGGTGTCGGAGGGGTAGCGGAACATCAGCTGCAGGGCCACGCCGGCCGCCTTGCGCTCACAGTGGGCGTGGTCGATCAGCACCAGATCGGCATGGGCGGTGGCCTGCTCCAACCAGGCGGCGCTGCTGGGGGCCGCCAGCCATTTCACCCGGGCCACCGGACTGGTAGGCGTGGCCGGAAGGCTCAGGCCACCTGCAGCAGCCTGTGGATCGTCCGCCGGCTCGGCAGCTCCGCGGGCAAGGTCGGTCAGCGTGAGATCGGCCGGCATGGAGAGGGTGGGCACGAAAAGCTCAGACTGACCATGGCATTCAAGCCGCGCCCCGGCGGTCACCGCCGCCGCCGCGGCCCCAGCCCACCGTCATCACGACGCCCGCAGCCGCTGCACCAGCCCCTGCAGGGCCAGGTCGTAGCTGGCGGCCCCGAAGCCACAGATCACACCCACCGCCTTGTCCGCCAACAGGGAGCGATGGCGGAAGCTCTCGCGGGCATGGGTGTTGCTCAGGTGCAGCTCCACGAACGGGATCGCCACCGCCAGCAGGGCATCGCGGATTGCCACGGAGGTGTGG
Source organism: uncultured cyanobacterium (assembly GCA_903831165.1). Classification (GTDB taxonomy): domain Bacteria; phylum Cyanobacteriota; class Cyanobacteriia; order PCC-6307; family Cyanobiaceae; genus Cyanobium. The sequence goes on along the minus strand of CAIKWV010000638.1, from coordinate 281 downwards.
GTGTAGGCCGCCGCATTGATCAGGATGCCGTCGGTGCCGTCCTGGGATGCCTGCTGAATGCGGTCCACCAGGGCCCCTTCATGGTTGCTTTGGAAGCTGACCAGCCCCACCCCCAGCTCGGCGGCCCGTCGGGCCAGGGAGCCCTCGATCTCGGCCAGGCTGCTGGAGCCGTACAGACCGGGCTCCCGCTGGCCCAGCAGGTTGAGGTTCGGACCGTGGAGCGCGAGCAGCTGCATGGGGGGCTTCGTCGGCTGGTAAGTTCTGATGGTGTGGTTCGGGTC
>CAIKWV010000637.1 GCA_903831165.1 uncultured cyanobacterium | reverse complement strand
TCGGTCTCGATAATATTGGCATTTTTGACCGCACTGAATCACCAGAGATGGGCGGCAGCCTGGAGCAAGCCGATGGCACAGCGTGGATGGCGCTTTTTGCCCAAACCATGGTGCAAATCTCTGTGGAGCTGGCCCGAAAAGATAATACCTATCGCGAATACCCAGCCAAGTTCATGAGGCATTATCTCTCAATCGCCCATGCAATGGTCAATCGCAATGCGAGCGCGAGCATGTGGGATGAGCAGGATGGCTTTTTCTATGATGTACTCCGCAAAAACGACGGCAGCTCAACACGCCTGAAAGTCAGGTCGATGGTCGGACTAATTCCCCTGTGTGCCGTCCAGGTGTTCGAGCAAGATGTCATGGAGAGGCTGCCTGAGCTCAGCGATCTGCTACTTCGTTTCCAGGATAAATTTCCAGATCTACGCAGCTCTTTTCACGATGTGAGACTCAAGGGGTATGCCGACCGGCACATGATGTCGGCTCTTGATGAGAGCAACCTTCGCCGCGTGCTGAAGATCATGCTAGATCCCGATGAGTTCCTCGGAGACTTTGGCATTCGCTCGATCTCAAAACGGCACGAAAGCGAGCCCTATCGCTTTTCCCATAATCACCAGGAGTTCGTTGTCCAATACCTGCCGGCTGAGTCCGATTCGGGCCTGTTCGGCGGCAATAGCAATTGGCGCGGTCCGATCTGGATGCCAGTCAACGTCATGATTGTTCGCTCCTTGATTGTCTACTTCTGTTATTACGGCAACGACTTCCAGGTTGAATTCCCAACCGGCAGCGGCCAGTTGGCAAACCTCTATGAGATCGCCGAGCAACTAGCCCACAGGCTCGTCTCAATTTTTACACGCAATGCTGAAGGTCTAAGACCAGTCTTTGGCAACCAGCATACCTTCCAGAGCGACCCGAACTGGCAGGATTATCTCCTGTTTTATGAGTACTTTCATGGTGACAATGGGGCCGGCATTGGCGCCAGCCACCAGACCGGCTGGAGTGGTCTGGTCGTGAATTTGACCCACTATTTCGCTGTTAATACCCAGGAAAGCCTGTTGGCCCGTGGCCCTACGGGACCAGCGCCTTCTGTGCACCAGGGCGACCGCTGAGTCAGAGCTGCCCAGTTGTCCTGACGCTGCATGCGAAGTTGATTCTTCAGCGCATGATCGTGCGTCTCGTGCGTTATGGCGCACCTGGCCCCAATGCCGGCAAGCCACTGCTGCTGATGACCACCTTGATTGACCACCCCATGAAAGCTCAACCCACCCGAGCCCTGGCGGTGCCCTTCCTCGGCGTTTTGGCCAGCCTGCAACTAATCGATCCGAGCGTAGCCAACACAGTCCTTGTCAAGGCCGGTCAAGCCTTTGAGATGCAGGGCGCCACGCTGTCCCTGGCAGCCAGCATCTCCACCCTGGCTCAGGCGGCCACCGTGTTGCTGATGGGCTTTCTCGGCGATCGCCTGGAGCGGCGTCAGGTGTTGATGGCCGCCTTGCTGATGCTCATTGCCGGCGATGGGATCGCCATGGCGGCGCCCGATGCGGGCCTGTTTCTGTTGGGTCGTGCCGTGGCGGGCATCGCCGTCGGTGCCGTGCTCGTGCTGTCCTTTGCAGTCGTCGGCGTCGTGAGCCGTCCCGACCAGCTGGGCAAGGCTTTGGGCGTGTGGCACCTCTTGACCATCACTGGCTTCATCGCCGCCTCGCTCATCGGTGGCCTGTTGGCCAATCACAGCTGGCGCCTGGCCCTGGGCCTGGTGCCCCTGCTCGCGGCGCTCTGTCTGCCGTTTCTGCCCGTGCTGTTGCCTGAGATGCCCGCCAACCCCAAGCTCAGGGCCGATTGGCCAGGGCTGGTCAGCATCGCTGGGGCGATGGTGCTTTTTCTCACCGGTGTGAGTCACGCAGCCAAGGGTTTCACCTCGCCCCAGTTCCTGGTGCCCAGCCTGTCTGGGGTGGTGCTGTTCGGCGTCCATCTGCTGATCGAGCGCAGCCGTCAGGAGCCGATCTTCCCGGTTGCGCTGTACCGCCGTGGTTGCTTCACTGCGGCGATCGTGAGCGGCATCGCGTCTAACTTCGCCTGGGCCGTGGTGCAGCTTCAGACGAGCAACTTCTGGCAGCTGGTGCAGCACTTCAGCACCAGTCAGGTTGCCCTGGCCCAGCTCCCCCTGCTCGTTTGTTTTGCCGTTGGCGCTGTGCCCGCGGGCCGGCTGATGGGGGCAAGTCGCCGCACCACCCAGCTGATGGCTGGTGGCATCGTGATTCTCGTGCTCGGGCTGCTGTGGTTTGCCGCGATCCGCGCCGACAGCTCCTATGGCTCCCTGGTGATGCCGATGGTGCTGGTGGGCAGTGGACTGGCCTTGATCGCCGTGCCCCAGTCGGCGTTGTTCGTCCAGGAGGCTCCGCCGGGCTCTCTCGGCCCCGTAACGGCCTTCCGCACCACCACCGGACAGTTTGGCTTCGCCTTGGGTTTCGCCGCCAGCGGCGCCATGGTGGACGGCTTCGGATCTGCCAACTTGCATCAACAGGTGCTGAAGCTGGGCTCCACAACCGTTTGGAGTTCCGAACTCGAAGCCAAGGTGCGGGCGGCCCTGGGCAGCGGCATGCTGGGTCATGCCAAAGGCTTGCCGGACAAGGCCATCCAGGTGATGACCGATACCTACGCCAGTGGCCTGGCGGGCACCCTGCTTGTGGCAGCCCTAGTGGTGGGATTGCTTGGCGCGATCAGCCTGCTGTTGCTGGTGATCGGCCACCAGCAACAGGTTATTGAACAGCGGACCCGGGCCTAGGGCGTCATAGCCCCGGGTTCATGGCCTTGGGTGATGGCTCCCACAAAGGAGGCATGGTCTGCCTCGGCCAGATCCGCATGGTGGATCGCCTGCTCCAGAACATCCTGGGCAAAACGCTTCGGGTCATCGATGTGGGCGGCGATGGCACGGCGCTCGCCGCCTCTGGCATGGGCCTTGGCCAGAGTCCAGCCGCAGAGATTGCCGTAATCCTTGAGGCCATCGCCATCCAACTGGGCCACATCCACCGATCCTTTCCAATCGCGGAAATGGCGAACATAGATGTGATCACCTGCAGGGTTGGTGCCCCAACCCAGAAAGGCATCACTGCCGGTTTGCAGCAACCGCTGCCCTTCCACCACCCGCTGACCTTGATGCTCCGGTGCAGGCAGATTCACATACGGTGCCAGCACGGAGGCTTCGGCCTGCTTGCCCTGAAGCACTAGGACGTCCTCAGGGTGCTGGCCCACGAACAGGTTGATGCCGCAGCGGGTGCCGATTGAGCCCACGCCCACCGCCTTAAGGGCGGAATCTTTGTGCTGGTAGTGGCCCATCAAGTGCTGCATGGTCGAGGCCATCGAGCCCATGTAGCTGCGCAGGCCGTTCTGCGACCAGTCATGCCAGTCCATGCCCCCCAGCCATTCTGGATCAAGGGCGTCAAAGCGCCAGATCAGCGGCGGCTGATGGCGGAAGCGCAGCGCACCGCTGCCATCGGCCTCGCACAATTTGCGCACCGCCTGGCGACTATCCCGTTGCAGGGCGGCCGCCGTCACCTTTTTCAGGTGACCGCGAAAGTTGGCACTGGCGTGTTCGTCGATCAGGCGCTCCAGCGGCAGCTGGGCAACCCACATCGGGATCTGGGGCATGGCAGCAAACTCCGCCATGGCCTCGCCATAGGCGCGCACCGTGCGGCGGCAGACCCGGCTCTGCTGCTTCTCGCTCAGCCCCAGGCTGCGGGCTGCCAGCACGAAACTGGAGGCCAGGCGCTGCAGATCCCATTCGAACGGGCCGGGGTGGGTTTCGTCGAAGTCGTTGATGCCGAACAGCAGTTGCCGTTCGGGAGAGCCGTAGAAACCGAAGTTGAGCAGATGGGCATCCCCGCAGAGTTGCACCATCAAGCCCGAGTTGGCCTGGCGGCCGAGGTCGGCAGCCATCACGATGGCGGCGCCGCGGAAGAAGGCGAAGGGGCTCTCCGCCATGCGCCGGTGGCGCTCAGGCACGAGCCAGGGCAGCCGCTGCGCTTCCTGTTGTCTCAGAAGCGCGAGCGGATCCAAGCGAGCACTGGTGTTCATCGCTGGCCTCTCCCCGCCAGAGCGTTGGATCAGCATCGCAGACGCACAAGGTGAGGCAATGGAAGAGCTGCTAGCCTCTCGGCCCGCACCCTGCCAACCCGACCAGGCCAGCGCCCCCCTGGGCTGGTATTCCTCAGGCAACTACTTCGTCAGGAGCCGCTGATTGCCATGGGCTTCCGCTTTCGACGTTCCACCCGCCTGGGCCCGCTGCGCTTCAATTTCGCCAAGGGTGGATTGAGCTCGATTTCAGTCGGCGGGCGGGGCGCCTCGTTCAATATCCCCGTGGCCCGCAGCGGTGGTGCGCGCACCACGGTGGGGCTGCCGGGAACTGGGCTGAGCTGGAGCGTGGAGCACGCGCCGGATCGTCCAGCGCTGATCCCTGCAGGTAGAGCGGAAGGGCTGCCCAACAGCCGCCGGCTGCGGCCCGGTCAGCTTGATGCACTGAAGCAGAAGTTGTTTGAAGTGCTTCGACAGGAGCTGTTTGCTCCTGGATCCGCTGGCGCCCTGCTGTGGGAGAACGCCAGCGTGAGCCGGCTGCTTGCCGCTGGCTCCTTGAGCCTCAGAACAGCAGGGTTGCTGGCGTTGATCGAAACCCCAGAAGCGATGGAGGGGTACTTGCTGCGGGCTCAGGGCCAGGACGATGCCAAACGCCGGGCTCAGCGCTGCATCGAGGCGGCGGAGGCTGCAGTGCGCCTTGTCGCTGAGAAGAGATTGTTGAGCTGACAAAACAAAACCCCCAAGGTTGGCCCCGAGGGTCGTTGTGTCCTCACACGCTGGAGTGTGGAATGGGCTTGCGAAGCTGCTGGCGTTGGCACCTGGGGCCATGCATTCCAGGTGTGGGGCGGATGGTCCTCCTGAGGGCACCTGTGGCGGTGCGGCTGGAGTGTCGATCAGTCAGGCGCACGAGGTGAGCGGCAATGGGGAATGCTGCGCTCTTGCCCGGCTGAACGACCCGCCCACGGATCGGTAAAAACTGTTGGAGCAGGGGCCTGCAGTCAGCGTGCTTCTTGAACCTGGCGGGGTGGCGTGTCGTCCATGTTGGGCGCCTCCTGGGTTGATGGGCACAGCATCGCTGCGCTAGCGGCTCAGCACAATCAGCTTTTAAACGCATTGCTTCTGGCTGCAGAGCGGAACAAGGTGGGATTGCTTTGTGGCATGCAGCAGCTCAGGCCCTGAGCAGCGGTGGCGGCGCGGCCGGGCATTGCCTCTCCAAAAGTCACCTCGAGCGGCTTGCTCCAGCGGTCGTAGCGGGCCCGGTGTCAACTACGAAGGCGGGTCGCGCAAGCTGAAGAGGGCCGCCGCCGTTTTGGTGGGGTGAGCGAGAGGCCCAGCCCAATGGGTTGCCCGTTCCCGAGTCCGGGTAAGAGGGGCCCCATCGGGGCCCCCTGGGCCTAGATCACCGAGATGGTGGTATTGGCCCGGCCCTGCAGCTTGCGGGCGAGCTCATGGGCCTTAGCCATGGGCATGAAACGGACCTTTTTGACGGGCTTGCCACGACGGCCCAGGGGGACATCGAGGCGCTCATGGCCAAAGGCCTTGATGCCATCGGGATAGACATGCATCACCAAGGCACGGATTTCGGAGCTGGGGGCCTTGCTGATTGCCATGGAGGAAACGGCGTGGGACACCGCCTGCTCGCCTCACCCCGCAGGCTGTTGCAAGGACCGAGTAGCGGCCCGGCCTGATCCTTGCAACGGCCGAGGAGTGGGGCATTTTTTGCGGGGCCCTGCCGGTTCTTTGGCGATTGGCACTGGTCCGGCTGCGGAAGGGCTGGAATGACCTGACTAGCTAAGGCCGTGGCTTCACGGGAAAAGTTGAGATGAGATGACTTCGCAATCTTGCGCCTATGGTCGGCGACGCACAAAGCGCCTTAGTTTCTGGCTTAAGCGGTTATGTAGCGGGGTGATGTCGATCATCTCCTCCTTGGCTGGGGTATTGATAGTCAGTGAGGTCTTTTCAACCTCTTTACGGAGCTGGCGCAAGACAGGTATAAGCAGCAAGGCAGTCACAAGACTCATGATCAGCAGCATGGGGAGGATGCTTGCCGTCATGGCAACAAATACCACCGCCGCAATGCCCTGAGCGGCTGCCACCAGCCATTTCGGCCTTGTCTTGCCAGGTAGCTGTTTCATACTTGAATTGTAAACGCAAGCCCCAGCACTGGCCTAAAGCCTGATCGCCACAAAGCCACTCGCTAGATGGTCGCTAAGTCATTGCAGTCACATGAACGAGTCTTTTAATGGGATCCTGTGACTGCCAAGAAAGGCATTCCCTGCAACCTGCCTGAGCAGCAATCACACTGCGGGTCCCATTGAAAAGGGCGTCCCGTGTCGGACGCCCTACTGCTTCGCAGAAGCCAAGGGCTAGGGCCGGTTGCAGGGCTTGGGCTCGCTCAGCCCTGGTCGAGGCCTCTGATCCAGTACTAACCCCGCTTGAGGAGTGTGTCAGTAGGGGAAACCGAGCCAGGGCGAACAACCAGTCACCACTGGGGCGAGCAAGGACTCCAGCCCTGCTTCCGCCGTTTACTCCAGAGTTGAACGGCCTCCTTGCGGCTCAGCTCACGGCGGTGCTTGAGCAAGGGAATTGGTTCGTCTGGCAGCAGTTCGCCGCTGATGATCTCCAGTCGCTAGCTGTAGAAATCCCAGCGAACCGGGCGAAACCGCAAAACTGAGCGGCCATCACTGAGCCACCAGGTGCGTGAGGTGTAGGGAGGTAGCGGGCTGGGGTCTTGCCTCATGCCGCTTCCGGCGCCCAACCCCGCGGGCCGGTCGTCTCGCCGGCCCAGTTGGGACAACGGCGGGTGAGGTGCTCCCCTTGGCCGATCAGCCCATGGTGGAACTGGCAGGTGAGCAGGGGGATTTCGGCCTCCCCAAGGTGATGGCGAAACGAGCGGCAGGTGAGGCAGACCTGCTTGCTGCGGCTGGCGATCAGCAGGGAAGAATCCAGTTGGGGCAAGCTTTCTGGGGCCTGGAGGAGGGACGGGGCCATGACTGGGCTAGGACGATGCGTACTCCTGTGCTAGCAGGGATGGGCTGGCTTTGTCTGCCCGGCCCATGGCGCCTGGCTGGCTGGAGGCGCTGCGGCTCCATGGGGCCAGGCGCGCCCCGTGCTGAGTCGCGTCGCTTCTTCTGGCTCCTGTTTCCGGCTTTGTCGATCAGCTGTCTTGTCAGGTTCCAGGTGGCTTGTTTCCCCTCGCCCCTTACTGGTGGCTGGTTGACTTGGGCCGCTCCAGCCGTTCGGCCAGCCAGACTTTGATGATCGATTGACGGGTTACCCCGAGGCGATTGGCCTCTTGGTC
>CAIKWV010000636.1 GCA_903831165.1 uncultured cyanobacterium | reverse complement strand
GGCCTGATGAATATGGTCTTCGCTAACGCCAAAGCCAACGTAATCCGCGGCAAGCATCGCGTAACCGCGATCAGCAAAGAGAGCGAGATTGAACAGCGTTTCGGCCGAGCCCACCTTCCACTTTTGATCAGGGCCTTCACCGCTGCTGCTGACAACCTGCGAAGGACATTGTGTCCCACTGAACAGTGTGCCGTGATTATAAATACCCAAGGGAACCTTGTCCGCTAGCTGGTTGTCACCAACCAGCTCGTCGGGGACCATCAACAGACCGGAGACGACCTCAGGCCCCATGAACTGGGGATGGTCCACGTCAATCGTATAATTCACCTGATAGAGGGTGACACCTGTCTTCAGGGTTGGTGGCGACAAAGGCTGGGGATTGGGCGCATTGAAGTCTGGAAACTCTTCCGCAAATAACTGTGTCAGCTCCGCCGCAGACAGTTTGGCGATTTCCTGATAGCTGACGCCAGAGGCGGCAATACTAATTTGCACATCCACAATGGCAACATTCTTTTCAATCTACGCGATTGTGTCTGGCTTTTCAACCAGGCTTCCACAGGCCACGGGTCGTCGTCACCAAGCACTTCCAGCGGTGCAGCCCGAGGAAGAGAGCGAATCCGCCAGCTTCCCTCAACGGGCCATCAGCAGCCGGTAGGCGGCATCCAGACGCAGGAAGGCCTCGGCATCACCGCCCAGGTCGGGATGGTGGTTCTTGGCCAGCCGCCGGTAGGTGCGCTTGATCAAGTCCCGGCTGGCGCCGGCCTCCAGGCCCAGCAGCCGCAGCGCCTCGCGCCGCGGATCGGCCGGCGGTGGTTTGCGCTTCGGCGTGGGCCCGCCAGACGATCCGTCGCCGGGTCCACCGGAGGTGCCGCCGCTGGCGCTGTTGTTGGCGGTGCGGGTGCCCCGGCGCTGTTCGCGCTGATCCAGCCGTCGCCCCAGCTCCATCACCACCCGCCACGGTTCTTCGCTCAGCCACTCGGTGGCCCGCGGGCCGTACAGGGCGAACGCGGCGCGCACCGCCCAACGGCTGCGGCTGTGGGGGCCCCGCAGGGCCGCCGCCAGCTCGGTGCCGAGCCCGGCCTGTTGCCGATTGAGCTCCTCCTCCAGGCTGAGGGCGGGGTTCCAGGCCTGGGCGCGCAGGTCCTCGACCAGGCCCCGCAGGCCCCCGGGCGGGCCGATCCGCAACTCCGACCAGCCGGGATGGCGGGCCATGGCCACCCCCCAGCGCTCCACCAGCTGGGGGGTGATCGTGGGCGCGGCCCCGCTGCTGACCCGGCGGCCACCGTCCTGGGGGCGGGGCTGCCGCACCTGCTCCAGTTGCAGACGCAGTTGGCGCACCTCCCGCCGCAGGGCCTCGTTTTCCGCCAGCAGACCATCCAGATTGGCGGTGACCGGCCGGCTGCCAGCAGGTGGCCGCCAGTGGCGGGGATCAAAACCCATCCGGACCGCCCCAAGGACCAGGTGGGCTCCATTGTGGTGGAGGCCCCCGGAGCGCTGCTCAGCTCCGCCGAAACGACCCAGGGCCTGAGAAGCTGGGGGTTGAACCCGGTACCCCCTGAACCAGGAAACCCTGCTGTTCGAGCCCGCCGTGCCCGAGCCCGGCGCCTTGCGCACGGTGCTGGCCTTTCCCAGCAGCTACTCGGTGGGCATCACCAGCCTGGGCTACCAGGTGGTCTGGGCCACGCTGGCCCGCCGCGCCGACCTGGATGTGCGCCGCCTATTCACCGACCAGGGCGATCCGGCCCACCGCAATCCCGAGCTCTTCGGCCTGTCGCTGAGCTGGGAGCTGGATGGGCCAGTGCTGCTGGATCTGCTGGAGCGCCAGCGCATCCCGCTCTGGTGCCATCAGCGCGGCGATGGCGATCCGATCGTGTTCGGCGGCGGGCCGGTGCTGACCGCCAACCCGGAACCGCTGGCCCCCTTCTTCGATGTGGTGCTGCTCGGCGACGGCGAAGATCTGCTGCCGGCCTTCATCGACGCCCTGCTGCAGCGGCGCCATGCCCCCCGCTCCGAACGGCTGCGGGCCCTGGCCCAGGTGCCGGGTGTGTATGTGCCCTCCCTGTATGCGCCGCGCTACAGCCCTGATGGCGAGCTGCTGGCGATCGAACCGCTCGACGCCACGATCCCGGCCACGGTGACCAAGCAGACCTGGCGAGGCAACACCCTCAGCCACTCGACCGTGATCACGCCCGAGGCGGCCTGGCCCTCGATCCACATGGTGGAGGTGGCCCGCAGCTGCCCCGAACTCTGCCGCTTCTGCCTGGCCAGCTATCTGACCTTGCCCTTTCGCACCGCCTCCCTCGACGACGGCCTGATCCCGG
>CAIKWV010000635.1 GCA_903831165.1 uncultured cyanobacterium | reverse complement strand
GATCCGCCAGGCGGTTGGCCAGGTTCTGGGCCGAGAAGACGAACAGGGCCAGATCCAGCCGCCGCTGGACCCGCGCCAGCTGCCGGTCGAGCCAGAGCAGTCCCTGCTGGGGATCGCTGCGGCGATGGGGCGCGAACAGCACCTCCACCGGCGTGCGGCCCACCAGTACCCGCTGGGCCTTGCCCTCCTGCTTGGCGCTGCCGAAACGGCTGTCGGCCCTGCCGCCGGGGCCATCGCCCCACATCCGGGCGAACTCGGCGGCGAACAGCCGGGCCAGGGCGGGGCTCTCGAAGCGCAGCAGGTGGTTGACGTTGCCGCGGCTGCTGGGATCGTCGGGATCCCCGTGGATGCACGAGGGACTGAAATTGGCCGAACCGGTGACCACGACGCGCTGGTCCACCACCAGGAATTTGTGGTGCATCAGGCCGCTGCCGGCGCTGCCATCGGCGGTGTCATCGAGCATCGGCACACCGCCCTGCCGCAGGATTAGCACCGCGTCCCCCAGGCCCAGGGCCCGCAACTGCTCCACCCGGTGCCGTTGGTGGGGCGGCAGCAGGGCGGGATTCTCCAGGCTCCAGGGGCTGCTGTAGGTGTTCTCCAGCACCACCTGCACCCGCACGCCCTGACGTTGCCGCTCCACCAGGGCCGTGGCGATCCGCGGCAGCGACAGCTCCTGGACGGCCACCAGAATCTCGGAGCGGGCCTCCTCGATCGCCTCCAACACCAAGGCCTCCAGGTCGTCACCTTGGCGCCACTGACCGCTGATCGGGCTGTGGTAGCGATGCTCGGCCCGATGGTTGAAGCCGACCCGGATGCCGGCAGGCAGCGGCGGTTCCGGTGGCGACTGACCCAGACGCTGGGCCGGGGCGGCTCCGCAGCCCGTCAGCAGCAGGGCGGCCACCAGGCTGGCCAGAACGCCTGCGGTGAGATCAATCCGCGCTGGGCGGCTCGGCGGCAGGGGCACGGGCATCGCTGGTTGAAGCCGGCCCTGAGGCTGGCCGAAGGCTCCCGTAGAGCATTCCCAGCCGGCGACAGAGCGCAGGGGTCAACGGCAACCGACCAGAGCTGGCGACGCAGCCTCCCCGATGGGTTCAGCTGTGGCCCGGCATCTCGGAGGTGCGCAGCATGGCGACGAACCACAGTGAGCCGATCAGCACGGCGGCGATCACGCCGGAGCCGATGCTGACGCGCACCATCAACAGGGGCACCACCAGGGGGAACAGGATCGAGCCGGCGACTGGTGTCAGGGCGACAAGGGTCCGCAGGGAGGAGCGATCGGAAGGGGTTGCCGTCATGCTCAGAACCACTCCGCCACCGCCTGGCTGGCCGGATTGCTGTTGTCTTCCGGGGTGTTGCGCTGGAACTCCAGGGTGATGTTGCGGCGCTGCTCCCCGTCGGCGGCGAGGGCCTCGATCGGGTAGAGCTGCTGGCCGTCGCGGAAGGGCACCTGGATGCGGAAGGTGCCATCGGGGGAGAGGGGCACCTCCTCACCGCCGATCGAGAGGCGAGCCGCCG
>CAIKWV010000634.1 GCA_903831165.1 uncultured cyanobacterium | reverse complement strand
ATGAGCACCCTGTTCGGAGAGCACTTGAAGCGATGCTGATACCGGTCAAACCCCAGGAGTTCAGCCGCCTGATTCCGGCGGTGGCGACGGGGCCCCAGTTCAATGCCTGCAGTGGCAACCCGCGCAAGTTGCTGCAGCGGCTGCTGATCTCCCTGATCGGCGGCGTCATCACCCTGCTGGTCAGCCAGGCGCTGTCGATGAACAGCCAGTTCGCCCCGGTGATGCTGGTGGTCGGGGTGGTGTTCCTGCTCTACATCCTCTGGGGGCCGATCCTGGAGGCGGGCCAGAAGAACGCGGCCCTGCGCCGCTATCCGGCGGCGGCGATCTTCGAGGGCCGGGTGGCGGATCTGTTCACCCGCGATGTGGTCGAGGATCGCCGCGAACAGGCCAACAACGACGGCCGCCTGGAGCTGGTGGAGAACCACCGCACCTGGCTGTGTCTGGAACTGGAGGACGAGGACGGCTACCTGGGCCAGCTGCGCTTCCCGTTGGACAAGAAAAAGCACGAGAAGATCCGGCGTGGCATGGTGATTCGCACCCTGGTGCTGAGCGAGCGCAAGGATTTTTCGCGCATCGGCGCCCTCACCGACGCCTGGTTGCCCCAGTTGAAGATGTGGGTGGGGGAGTACCCCTTCCTGCTGCGGCCGGCCTTCGAGGAGCTCTGCCTGATGCGGCTGCGTTGACGGGCCTGGGCCGGCAATCCTCCAACGACATGCGCCTGGACGCGACCTGCCGGTGCTGTTCGCTGACCCTGTCGTCCGGGGGGCGCCACACCCGACGCCCCACAGATGGCCTGGCTGAGGGGCTTGAGGGGCCCACTGCAGCCGCCTCGAACGACGATCACCCCCTGGTTCGGCCGCTCGGGTGCGGACTCCATGACCGGGTCCAGGCGCACAAGCAGGACGCCAGGCCAATGCTGGCAAGGGTTCTGGGCGACTCCTTCCGGGCGCAGCCACCAATTCCGCCCAAGCCCGCAACAATGCGTTACAGTTCCTTCACACACCGCAAGGTTCTCCATGGCTCAAGCCACTAGCACCGCTCCTTCTGCCGCCGCTTCCGCCACCATCCGCGGCGCCACCGTCACCACCGAAGATGGCGGCCGCCTCAATGCCTTCGCCACCGAGCCCCGCATGGAAGTGGTCAGCGCCGAGAGCGGCTGGGGCTTCCACGTTCGCGCCGAAAAGCTGAACGGCCGCATGGCCATGCTCGGCTTCATCGCCCTGCTCGCCACCGAGTTCGCCCTGGGCGGCGAAGCTTTCACCCGCGGCCTGCTCGGCATCGGCTGAATCCGGCTGGTTTGGTGCAACAGAGTCGATCCTGGCCTGACCTTCTGTCGGGGCGAGATCGGCTCCTCTCCATGGTCTGGTGACCTTCCGGTCCCATATTCGGCATTGGGTGACTGATCACCCAACCTTCTGCACTGAATCTATTCCGAGCAAGTTTTGGAATGCCGGTTGGGTACTCTTTGCAGAGCTCAGTCTGGCTCGAATTTTGATCAGTTTCGAAGTCGTAGGTCTGCTTTAGTCAAAGGCATCGCTGTCGATCAGGCCTCCTGAGTCTGGCGATCACGCAAGTGTAATCAGCGGGTGGACTTGAAACCTGTCCTGACCCTTGCGGTCTGATTGGACTCGTCTTCAGTTGGTCCCTGGCTAATAATTGGGATTGATTGGGTCTTTGGTTTCATTGCCCCCGCCTTGGCCCCTTTGATGGCGCCGCAGCAGACTCTGCTGCGGCGTTTTGTGTGTGCCCCTGTCCTTCGCTCCCGCCCCATCCGTGTCCGCTGCCCCCGCCCGTTTCGCCCGCCGGGCGTCCGCCGGTGGACTGCACGCCAGGGTGCTCGGCGCCGGCCCGACCGGTGCCCTGGCCGCCCTGGCCCTGGTCGATGCCGGCTGGAGCGTGGAATTGTGCGATCCCCTCAGCGCTGAGCAGCTCTGCCAGCGACGCCGGGCCTACGCCTTCAACCAATCCAGCCGGGAGCTGCTGGAACGGCTGGATCTGTGGAGCGCGATCGAGCCGTTGTTGGTCCGCTTCGATGAGCTCCAGCTCTGGGATCTGGGTGCTGAGCAGCAGATGGTCTTTGCGCTCACGGATCTGCTGCCCCGGCTGGGGGCCTGCACCAACGCGATCGGCTGGATCGGACGCCACGACCAACTGCAGAGGCTCCTGTTGGCACGTCTGCAGCAAGCGCCAGGCGTCCGCCTTCAACTCGGCGCCAAGCCGCTGTCCCCCCCACAGCGGCTGCCGGGCCCGCCGCTGGATCTGGAGATTGCGGCCGATGGCCCCGATTCCCCCGCCCGCCAACGGCTTGGCATCGGCTGCTGGCGCCGGCCCTATCGCCAGTCCTGCCTGACGGCGGAGGTGAGCCTGCGGGGGAGCCGGGACGATCAGGCCTGGGAGCTGTTGCGGCCCGAGGGGCCGTTTGCCGTGTTGCCCCTGGGCGAGCAACGCTTCCAGCTGGTCTGGAGCGCGCCTACGGACCGCTGCCGCCAGCTTGAGGCCCTGCCGGACAGCGCCTTCCTCGATCGCCTGGCGGGGGTGCTGCCCGATCGCTTCCAACCCGATGGCCTGCTCGAGCCAGCGCGGGCCTTTCCGGTTGAGCTGTTGCTGGCCCGTCGCCTGCACCGCCGCGGCACCCTGCTGGTGGGCGAGAGCGCCCATCGTTGCCACCCGGTCGGCGGTCAGGGCCTCAATCTCTGCTGGCGCGATGTGGCGGTGCTGCACCGGCTGGCGCGGCGGGCGGCCCGGGGTGAACTCGACCCCCGCCAGCTGGGGGCTGCCTACGGCCGCCGCCGCTGGCCCGATCTGCTGCTCACCCTGCTGGCTACCGATCTGCTGGTGCGGATCTTCTCCAACCGATCGCCGGCCCTGCTGCCGCTGCGTCGCCTGGCCCTGGGCCTGCTGGGCCGCTTCCGGGGGCTCCGGCGACTCGCCCTGACCGTGATGAGCAGCGGCCCTTGTGAGCTCCTGGGCCCCCCGCCTGAGTGAGACTTGAGCTCAGCCCGTGGCGATCACAGCTGGAATGATGGTGATCAGCTCCTCTCCCCAGCCACCGCCGTCGGCGCCGTTGCTGCAGTTTCTGCGCCATCAGATCGGCCTCAGCGACAGCGCCCTTGACCTGGGGCTCAAGCAATCCCAGCTGGAGCAGGCGCCGCTGCCGGTGGTGCTCTGGCGCTACGGGCTGATCAGCCTGGACCAGCTGGCTCAGGTGCTCGACTGGCAGGATCAGCGGCCCTGAAGCCCCCCACCCCGTTTCAGGGGTAGACGATCAGGGAATCGACAGGCACCCCGGCCGGCAGCTTCTGGCGGCCGTTGAGTGCGGCCAGTTCGATCACGAAGGCGAAACCGCAGAGGCTGCCGCCCGCCACCGTCACCAACTCGCCGGCGGCGGCGGCGGTGCCACCGGTGGCCAGCAGATCGTCCACCACCAGCACCCGTCTGCCGGCGTAGGAGGGTGACGTGGAGCTGTCGTTGATGGTGACGGTGGCGGTGGCGCCCAGCTGGTGGCAGTGGTCGCTGTCGGCGAAGATCCGGATCTCGAGCACCTCCGGTCCTTCGGTGCTCTCGTCGTTGGCGATCGTGTGCGACAGACGGAAGCTGCCGTCGCTGCCGACGGTTTCCTGGCCCGTGAGCCTGCCGGAGGCGAAGTCGGCGGCGTCGATGCCCTTGCCGCTGAGGCTGTAGTGGAGCTGGGTGCCCGCCGGGATCGCGGTGGTGTTGACCGTGGTGGTCAGGACCTGTCCTTCATCGATCGTCGTGGCCGACGGTGTGATCGTGATGAAGGCATCCCGCTGGATCTCGAGCCTGTCACTGCCGTATTCGAGCTCGTAGTCGACGCGATGCAATGGGCCAGGCAGCTTGCCGGGTTTGCGGATCGGCACGAAGCCGATGCCCATGGCCATCGACAGTGCCATGCCGACGATGAAGCCGCGGGACTCGATCCCGACAATCAGATCGGGCTGCAGCGGCTCACACTGGACGGCCAGCCGGCGGATCACCTCCCGCCAGACGTCGATGTCGCGCATCAGCGGCGTCAGGTCGCGAAACAGGATGCCCGGCTTGGGGAAGTCAGGGATTTCGCGCACGTGCTGGCGCAGATCGATCGAGGAAACGCTGACGGTCATGGCGGCGGCGATGGCTGCTGAACGGACTTGGGGCTGGCCGCTACGGGTGACGAATCACCCTTGCTGCTGGCATCATCGCAGCCAAGACCCAGGCTCCATCCCCGGCCCAGCTCTCCCGTCCCCTGCCGCGCCGGGGGCTGGAGCGCCTTGACCTGCTGCTGCTCACCCTGGAGGCCCTGGACCTCAATGGTGGTGAGGCCATGGTCTGGATGTCCCAGCAACTGGGCTTTGGTGAGCTCTTCCCCAATCGGGTCGAGCTCTGGAAGCGGCGTTGTCACAATCCCCTGCGCCGTGCCTGCCGCCGGGGGCCGATCTCCGCCAGCGAAACCGATGCCTTGATCCGGATTCTCTGTCAGATGGCCGATCGTCTCTATCCGATGTTGCGCACCTTGCTCTCGAACCGGGAGGCGCCGGAATTGCTCGCCCAACGCTGGCAACGGTTTCAGGACCGCCTGGCCGAACTGATCCGCGAGCGCATGAATCCCCGCCGCAGTGGGGTGCAGCAGCTGCTCGATCCCGAGCTGGGAGCCGCCGAGCGGCGCCAGATGGTGCGCAGCCTCTCCCTGGCCGCCGGCGAGGGTGGGTTCGAGCGTCTGCGGGCCAGTCTGCTGGACGCCGCCGCCTAGGTGGGTCTCGAGCTGTCCCAGCCCCCGATCGGCCCCAGTCCATGCTCCAAAGTGCCCTGATGAAGCAGACCCTCCGCTACGACCAGCTCAGCTGTCGGCTCGAGGTCGACGGTTTCCCCGATGTCTCCGCCGACCAGGCCGCCGGCAGCGTCGGCATCATCACCGGCTGGCGGCTGGAGTGGTTGGGCCGTCCCGAACTGGAGGGGGAGCGGGAGCATCTGCTGGCCTTGATGGAGGTGGTGCTGCCCTATGCCCGCCATCTGATCAGTGGGGTCGGCCGACGGTTCGGCGGCGAGCAGCGCCCTGTGGCGATCGAGCCCGGCCCCACCGGCGGCCACCGGTTGGAACTGCGCAGCAGCCAGAGCGGCAACCCCTCCCTGGAGCTGGAGCTCGACGATGCCGAGCTGGCTGATCTGGTGCGGGTGCTGGATGGTCTGCGGCTCGATACCAGGCTGCAGCTGCCGCTGGCCCTGCCCCAGTCCCAGCCCCTGCGCCAACGGGAACTGGCTGAACGCCTGCCGTTGCAGCGCCGACTGGCGGCTCCGCTGGCCGGCCTGACCGCCCTGGCCGCTGCGGCTGCCCTGGCCCTGATCGTGCCGCCTCCCCCCGCTCCGGCTCCCACACCCTCCGCTGCGGCGGCCGCTGCCGGCAGGCGCTGAGCAGCAGGGCCGCGGCAACGGAGGCCATCGCCCGACATGCCCGCTCCCGGATCCCGGTCCGCAACTCCTGATGAGAGAGTGGGGTAGGTCCCTCGATCGGCCCTGGGAGAAAAGCGATGACCTGGTCCGATCTGCGCCGCCGCGTCGCCCGGCTGGGGGCCGCCCTCGATGTGGTGGTCCGCAGTGATCCCGAGGTCTGTGGCCTCAGCGGTGAACAGTTCCTGCTCACCCTTCACCACGGCGGCCACGGCGATTGCACCGTGCGCAACCTGTCCCTGATCGACTGCCCCAATGAGCTGGTGCTGATCGAGTTCGAGCGCTGGATGCGCGGTGCCGGCTACCAGATCGAGCTCTGAATCCCCTCTGAAACCTCGGCCAGGTCCTGCCGGGGGCACTGGTCCCATTCAGCCGTGCAACCGCTCAATCCAGAATCCGGCGAGCTGCCAGGACGACCAGAGGAAGGCCAGCAGAATCAACCAGTTGATCCAGGCGGGTCGAGGACGGTCGGGCTGGGCCATGGCGCTGGGGAGGTGAACGGGAGGGGCCGCGGCGGCCCTCGAGACGCATGGTGGCACTGACGGGGAGTGTGCCCCCGCTCGACCGTGCTTGCTCTCGATGCCCCCAGCAGGGCCCTGCTCTCCATTCTCGGGGTGCCGGGCTGGGGGCCCCTGCATCTGCTGCTCCAGCGGCGCGCCGATCCCGCCCAGGTGGCCGGGCGCCTGCGCCAGTCTCTGAGCCTCGCCGGCCTGCCGCTCAGCGGCTGCGACGTTCGGGGGGGCCGGCTGCTGGCCGCCCTGCTGCGCAGCCAGGCCGACCTCGATCCGGTCGCGGCGATCGCCGATGGCTCGGCTCTGGTTGGTCTGCGCTACCGGTATCGGCTGGTCTGCCGACCGGCGGGAGCGCTGTATATCCGCAGTTGGGAGCGTTCGGGGCTGGGCGGCGCCTGGTCTGCCCTGGGCCCCGCGCAACGGCTGGAAGCCTTCCTGCAGTTGGCTCCAGCCAGGGATGGATGCCGCCCCCTCGGCTGCCCTGGGGGGGCTGGCCTGGCGATCTCGGCATGGCCGAGAAGCGTTGTGAACGATTCGCCTGGATCCTCGGCGATCCAAGCCTCAGATTGAGGTAGATCTGCTGCGTTGCTCGGGCCGATCGCGTTCGCTTGTCAGCTTGTGATTGTTGGGTTCAAGGTCGCCTAAGCTGCTTCCCATCGCTGATCTGCCCCTTTTCGACCTGCCTGATGTCCGTGTGAAACGTGTCCTTGTTGATGCTTCGCTGGTCAGAGCTTTCCTGACCATCCGGCTTTCATACTTCCATCAGCCCTCGCGCCTGGCTCGCGCCGTGCTCGAACCCCTGGCAACAGTCGTGTTTTCCGTGCCAGTCGGAGGCCCGGTCGGCACCGTCCTCCCAGGTCTGGGTGCCTTGATCAAGGCGCTTCGCCTGCATTCAGGTCGGGCACGCCGCAGCCCAGCGGCCCTGACGGCAGCTCCTGCTGCTGGGTTCAGCAACCAATTGCAGACCCACCCGCTGTGCCTCCCTGGCTGCTGATCCTGGTTCTGATGGAGGGGGTGATCGTGCTGATCAACCCCACCCGCAAGGATTTCGCCTGGTATCAGGGGCTGCGCCGTCCTGAGTGGGTGACATTCTCGGCGTTCATTCCCCTGATCTGGCTGCTGATCCATGCCTGCTTCTACCTGTCGGCCTTGATCAGCTGGGGTATCCGCAGCAGCTGGAACCTGGTGTTGGCCTATGTGCTGCTGCTGATTCTGGTCGAGAGTTACACCTGGTTGATGTGCCGCTCCCGCCGGCTTTCGGCTGGCACCCTGCTCTGTCTGATCGGCTGGAGCTACGGCCTGATCCTGACGTTGCTGGTGCTCAGCATCTCCTCATCCGCGGCCTTGTTGATGCTGCCTTTCCTGATGTGGTCGCTGGTCGAAGCCCTGATCACCTGGCAGATGCGCCAGCTCAATCCGGGCTGTTGAGCCAGCTCAATCCGGGCTGTTGAGCCAGCCGCCGCCGCCTGCCCCCTTGCCCATGCCGTTCGCTGACTGAGTTTTGCCATGGAGCCGCTGATCGCCGCCCTGCTCCGGCCGGAGGCCTATCCCCATCCGGTGGCCGCGATCGAGCTGCTGGAAACCCACATCT
>CAIKWV010000633.1 GCA_903831165.1 uncultured cyanobacterium | reverse complement strand
GGCGATGGAAGAGCGCCGCGGCGATCGCCGCATCGGCACCACGGGCCGGGGCATCGGCCCCACCTATGCCGACGAATCCCAGCGCAACGGCATCCGAGTGCTGGACCTGCTCGATGCCTCCCGGCTGCGGGATCGCCTCAGCGGCCCTCTGGCCGAAAAGAACGAACTGCTGCAGAAGGTCTATGGGCTCGACCCCCTCGACCCCGATGCGGTGATCGAGGAGTACGCCGGTTACGGCCAGCGCCTCGCCCCCCATGTGGTCGACTGCACCCGCACGATTCACGAGGCGGCCCGGGCCCGCAAGAACATCCTGTTCGAGGGCGCCCAGGGCACCCTGCTGGATCTGGACCACGGCACCTACCCGTTCGTCACCTCCTCCAACCCGGTCTCCGGTGGGGCCTGCATCGGTGCCGGGGTCGGGCCCACGCTGATCGACCGGGTGATCGGCGTCGCCAAGGCCTACACCACCCGGGTGGGCGAAGGACCATTCCCCACCGAACTGGAGGGCAGCCTCAACGACCACCTCTGCGACCGGGGCGGCGAGTTCGGCACCACCACCGGCCGCCGCCGCCGCTGCGGCTGGTTCGACGGTGTCATCGGTCGCTACGCGGTGCAGGTCAACGGCCTCGATTGTCTGGCGATCACCAAGCTCGATGTGCTCGATGAGCTGGACCAGATCCAGGTCTGCGTGGCCTACGACCTCGACGGCGAGCGGATTGATTACTTCCCCAGCAGCGCCGAGGATTTCGCCCGCTGCCGTCCCATCTTCGAGACCCTCCCGGGCTGGCAGTGTTCCACCGCCGACTGCCGCAGCCTCGACGATCTGCCGGCCACGGCCCGCTCCTACCTGCGCTTCCTGGCCGAGCTGATGGAGGTGCCGATCGCCATCGTCTCGCTGGGCGCCCAGCGGGATCAGACGATCGTCGTCGAGGATCCGATCCACGGTCCCAAGCGGGCCCTGCTGAGCGCCTGAGCTGGCACGGCCCCCGCAACTCCTGATCCCATGGCTGAGCGACCGCTTCTCAAGCCTTTGCTGACAGGCTCCGGCGCCAGGCTCCGCTGCAACGGACGGCTCCGACGCGACGCTGCAAACGCCATCGTTGGTTGGCCGCGGCTGCTGTCGCTCGACCCGGTTCCAGAACCTGGTGTCGAGGACTCGGGTTTCTGAGCCGTCAGAGTGTTTCCCACCCCTGCGATCCGGCGCCTCCAGTCGCGATGCAGCGCCAGCGGTGGCCGCCAGGTTCCCTCTTTTTCTGTTCTCCCCTACCCCGATGACCAGC
The DNA here is from genome assembly GCA_903831165.1 of uncultured cyanobacterium. Classification (GTDB taxonomy): domain Bacteria; phylum Cyanobacteriota; class Cyanobacteriia; order PCC-6307; family Cyanobiaceae; genus Cyanobium. The sequence continues at coordinate 4,206 of CAIKWV010000633.1, read as the reverse complement.
CCCACGTCCGCGTTCAAGAGCCTCGATGTCGTCGGCATCGGTAACGCCATCGTCGATGTGTTGGTGCAGGCCGATGAGGCCTTCCTCGAAGCGCACGACCTCACCAAGGGCACCATGGCCCTGATCGATGAGCAGCAGGCGGAGCGCCTCTACGCCAGCGTCGGTCCCGGCCTGGAAACCTCCGGCGGCTCGGCCGCCAACACCCTTGCCGGCATCGCCCAGTTGGGCGGCCGGGCCGGCTTCATCGGCCGGGTCCGCGATGACCAGCTGGGGGCGATCTTCAGCCATGACATCCGCGCCGTCGGCGCCCGGTTTGAAACACCGCCGGCCACCACGGGTCCCTCCACGGCCCGCTGCCTGATCCTGGTCACCGCCGATGCTCCGCGCACGATGTGCACCTATCTCGGCGCCTCGGTGGGGCTCGATCCGGCCGATCTCGATCTGGAGCTGGTGCGGCAGGCCGAGGTGCTCTATCTGGAGGGCTATCTCTGGGACAGCGACGAGGCCAAGCGCGCCTTCATCGCCGCGGCGGAGGCGGCCCGTTCCAGTGGCGGTCAGGTGGCTCTCTCGCTGTCGGATGCCTTCTGCGTCGATCGCCATCGCCAGAGCTTCCAGGAGCTGGTCGATGTCCATGTCGATGTGTTGTTCGCCAACGAGATGGAGATCACCTCGCTATACAAGGCCGCCAGTTTCGAGGAGGCCGCCGACCAGGTGCGCGGTCGCTGCAAGGTGGCGGCCCTGACCCGCAGTGAGCAGGGTTCGCTGGTGCTCAGCGGCGACCAAACGATTGTGGTGCCGCCGGTCCACCTGGGTGAGCTGGTGGACACCACCGGTGCCGGCGATTTCTATGCCGCCGGCTTCCTGTTCGGGTACACCCGCGGCGAGAGCCTGGAGCGCTGCGGCCAGCTCGGTTCCCTCTGTGCCGGCCAGGTGGTCACCCAGCTGGGGCCCCGTCCCCAGGGCTCCCTGGCCGAGCTGGTGGCCCGTCACCTGGGCTGAGCTGCTCGACCAGCCACTGGCCGTAGGCCCCGTTGCTGGTCGCCTCCCAGCTGATCCATTCCGGCGTTTCGTAGCTGTGCAGCTCGTCGATGGCCCGTCGTAGGGCCGGCAGCCGGTCGGGGCTGGTCTTGAGCAGCAGCTTCACCTCGTCGCTGCACTCCAGCTTTCCCTGCCAGCGGTAGTGGGAGCGCACCGGTAGCAGGCTGGCGCAGGCGACCAGACGCCGCTCGACCAGCTCCTGCGCCAGGGCCTCGGCGCGCTCCGGGCTGCCCTCGCTGGTCAGCACCAGGCTGAGGCGGCAGGGCGGCTCGTCAGGGTGGGGCATGGCGCAACGGCGGGTGGAGGTTCCCCCACTCCTACCGCCATCGTGTTTCTGCGGAGCCGGGGACGCCTGCCTGGCGACGACAGTCGGCAGACCCAGCGCCGGAGTCCGGGGGCCGCCATCTGCTGAACGAACGACCTGCCACGGATCCGGGCACGGCCGAGCCATCGGGGTCCTCGAGCAGGGCCACGCGCTTGAGGACAGCCAGATGACCGTTTTGAAGGCGCCAGGCACCTGAGCCTGGGGATGGCTCCAGGGGTTGGCCGTCGCGGCGGCGGCAATCTGCTCTAGGGCCTCAGAGCAGGCAGACGGTTCGAGGCGTCCCCAGGACCCGATGTCGCCGTTCCCACCTGCTCCAGCAGCCGCTCTAGCGACAGGCTCAGCAAGCCGCCCGGTTCTTCGGGCCGCTCCAGCAGCAGCAGCCGCAATCCCAGGTCGTGGGCAATGGCGCGCCAGTGGGCTTCCCCAGGCCCGCCGGAGCGCCGGCAGAGCACCGTCTGGATCCGCCACCGGCGGCAGAGGGCCTCCTCCACGGCAGCCCGTTCGCTGCCGCTGGTCAGGGGCTGCAGACAGGCCACCCGTTCCGCCGCCAGTCCGGCCGCCATCGCCTGCTGTAGGGCCAGGGGGCGCGGCAGGATCCGGGCATGGTGCAAGGCGCCGGGCGTGCGGCCCACGGCCTCGGTCAGCCGCCGGGCCCCGATGGCCAGCAAGCAGCGCTCACCGCCGCAGACCCGGCCCTGGAGATCGGCCAGGTCGCCCAGGATCTCCACGGCGGCCCCGGGAAGCTCGGGGCGCTGTAGCCGCAACAGCGGCACCCCGGCTTCGCCGCAGCCCCGGGCCAGGGCCGCCGTGATCCGGCTGGCGAAGGGATGGCTGGCGTCGATCACCCAGCGGTAGGGCTGATGACGGGACCGGGCCCGCTCGAGCTCCTGCCGGACACCGGCCAGGGGGGTGTCCTGCGGGCTGAGCGATCCGATGGCTCCGGCGGCCAGCTGCAGGCCTGGATGGGGGGCATAGGCCCTGGCGGCGGCGCTGCTCACCACGCTGACGCGCACCAACCAGCCCGCCTGCAACAGGGCTGCCGCCAGTCGGGGACCTTCGCCCGTGCCGGCGATCAGCCACAGCCAGGGGGCCTGCCCGCGGCCTGGGCCTGCACTCTGGTGAAACGAGGGCGCGTGCATCAGGATGGGGCGTGCCATCGGCTGGTTGGGGCTTGAATCACTGTCTGCTTGAAGTGGAGGTGCTGGAGGCACCTCAGGTTCGCTACACCCAGGAGAACCAGACGCCGGTGGCGGAGATGACCGTGCGTTTTGATGGTCTGCGCCCCGATGATCCGGCGGGCCAGCTCAAGGTGGTCGGTTGGGGCAATCTGGCCCAGGATCTGCAGAACCGGGTACGGGTGGGGCAACGCCTGGTGTTGGAAGGGCGGATGCGCATGAACACGGTCACCCGCCAGGACGGCATCAAGGAAAAACGGGCTGAGTTCACCCTGGCGAGGCTGCATCCGCTCGGGGCCACCGACGCTCAGGCCGCCGCCGGCTCCGGTGGCTATGCCGCTGGCCCTGCTGCCCCGGCCGAGCCCGCCGCCCGAGCGGGCGCATCGGGATACCCCGCCGCACGCCCAGCGCCCGCCAGTCCCCAGCGCCGCCCGGCGCCCCCCAGTCCCGCTGCTGCGGGCGGGGCCCCGAGCGGGTCGGCGGCCCCAGCACCCGAGCCGGCCGTCTGGAACAGCGCCCCGCTGGTGCCGCCGGAGGAGTTCGCCGATGACGACGACATTCCCTTCTGATCGCCGGAGGCTCGATTCAGCTGCCGATCAACCGCTCGTTGGCCTGCTCCAGCAGCTGTCCCAGTTCCCGCTCCAGGGCGGCCAGATCCAGCCGCCATTCTCCCCACTGACCGCTGTCGATCTGGCGCAGCAGCCAGAGACGGTCCTGACGCAGCTGTTCGATCAAGGCGGCGGCGTCCGGGACCTCCGCGGCAGCCGCGGGGTTTGCCGCGGTGCTCCGATCGGCTGAATCGGAGTGATCGGTGGGCTCGGCGACCGGTTGGGCGGGCTCGGAAGGCATCGTTGGGGGAAGGCCGGAACGGCGCAGGGTGGGGCGGCAGAAGCGCAGGGCTGGGGGCTCAGGCCCCGCATCCGGTTTGGGCCCGCGGCGCCCATGGGAGCGCCTGGCGGAGAACCTGGGGTCGAGATGCTGCGCGTCCGTCTCCCCAGTCTGGCCGCTGAGGCCGCCGGCCAACCAGACCACGATGGCTCCAGCAACGTCAGGTTTGTCCCTGCCTGGCTGCCCGGCGCCGCGCCTCGGGATCTGCAGGGCCCTGGAGCGGGCGGCAGCCGCGGAATCGGCCCAGCGAATCCCCGCCTCGGCCCCCTGTTGCTGGAAGATGGGCGGATGCAAGCCCTGACTTCTCCCGGCAGTCTCGTCACGATCGCCGGAGCCGTGCTCACCGTGATCGGCTCGATCGCCTACCTCGGCGACAACGCCAATCTCAGTCTGCCGACCATTTTTTACGGGATTCCGATCCTGCTGGGGGGGCTGGCCCTGAAATCCTCCGAGTTGCCGCCGGCCACCCGGATCAACCCTCCACAGGATTTCAAAGCGCTGCGGGAGCTGCCGGAGAGCGAGCCCCTGCGCAAGCTGCTGGCCGATGTGACCCGCTGGCGCTATGGCCAGAAGGCCCACCTGGAATCCTCCCTTGAAGCCCTCAAGCTCGGGGACGAGGACGAGCCACCCCAGCTGGAGTCGGTGGAGGAGCTGGATTGGAACGGCGCCTATGGCTTGCGCCTGGCCTTTGCCTGCCGTGGGGTGCCCCTGGCCCGCTGGCAGGAGCGCCAGGATCGCCTCGGGCGCTTTTTCGGCCCTGGACTGAAGGCCGAACTGGTC
>CAIKWV010000632.1 GCA_903831165.1 uncultured cyanobacterium | reverse complement strand
CCCTATAGAGCTGCCTGCGCAATCCCCGGCCTGGTTTCGTTGCGTGCGAAAATGCAACTCGAGCTGAAACAGCGTAAATTGCTTATGATTCGCTATTGGCAGGTGAATTATATTGTTTGGTCTTGCGCGCGAGATTGTCGGCAATGCAAGAAGCTTTTGCGTGCGGGCCAAGGATCGGCTTGCCGGTCCGCAATTGCGGCTGGTTGATGTTGGTGTGTATTCCTTGTCGATAAAAAGGTCGATAAAAAGGTCGATAAAAAGATAAAGACGGTTCAAGGGCAACGCAATGGACGTTGTGTCGCCCTCCATTGCGTTACCCGTGATTTTGCCCTTTCCTCTAGTCGCGGCCCCTGAATTTGCGTTGAGGCCGGCTAAATTATGCTGTGCCTTTGCGCTGTGTTGTGTCGCTGAAATCAGGGGTTGATGGGTCTGACATTTTGCTCTTGCTGAGAGCGCCCTTGGGGCAGGACATCTGAATCAGGGGGTGAAGACACAGGAAATCGTGTCGCCTGTGGTCACCGTGCGCAGCACGGTGATCGTGGCTGCGGTGGAATTGGTGGTGCTGCTGGCGGTGAGGCACTTCACGCCGGCGGCGGTCACCGTTCCCCAGGTGGCGACGAGGGTGCCATCGTTGGTGGTGCCACAGGTTTCCAGAACGCCATCGCTGGAGGTGCCTGTTCGCAGAGTTGCTGTGTTGTAAGGGGTGCCGATATCGGTGGCGAGGAACACAGCACATTCCTTGGCGAAGCCGATGGCCTCACCCACCCTGGAGCCCATCTTGGCGGCGTTGCGGGCGGCAAGGAAGTTGGGCAGGGCGACGGCGGTGAGGATGCCGATGATCGCGACGACGATCATCAGCTCCACCAAGGTGAAACCCTGCTGGGCGGCGCTGAGTCCCGCCTTGCGGTGGGAGAGGTGCAGCAGCAGGCGTGTCTGGAAGGAAGCGCGGGAGCGAGCCTGAGCAGGGGACATGGGATTGATGGGCGATGGAAGTGCTCTTAATCCAAACGTAGCAAGGGCTGAGTTTTTGGCCGTTGATGTGAAGAAGGTCCCGGGGCGGGAGATGTCTCAGCGTGTGCCTGTCGCCGCTGGTTTCAATGGTGCAAGGCCTGAGTCGATCTGGCCTGAGGTTGCATCAGAATTCATGCGTCGACGCTGCGAGAGTGGCCGTTAGAGGTTCAGTAAATCATGGTCCATCTCTGTCGTGCTGCTGGGAATTGCTCATGATCCACCGGCTCAATCAGGCTTGGAGAACGTAGCAACAACTAACGTTGGCGCCGCTTCTCCTGATCAAGTCGGTCTGGTTGTTGCGAATCGTTCCAGCTTTGCCAGCAGCCCGGTCAGTTGCCTGCTGGTCAGGAGTCGACCGAAGCAGCTCCTGCTGGGCTGACCCGTGTTGACGGCTTGCTGGATTGCCATGGCGGCTCACGCATGGAAGGGCAGCTTGGATGGGTAGACGGGACTAGATTTGACGCATCTACTTCGTAGCAACGTTCACCGCTGGAGCACAACAACGACGTGAGATTCGGTTTACGGTTGTTCCAGTGGTTTTCGCCGATGCGGCCTGCTGCATCGCTGCGCCTCTGGCTTCAGTCGACCACCATCCTGGCCGTTTTGGCGGGTTACACCATGCTGGTGGTGCTGACCCTGAGCCTCAACCGCATTGAGCGGCGCCAGGCCCACCAGCAGCTCATTGATCGGATCAGCACGGCCCTGATTCAGCGCGTTCGCACGGCGGATCAGTTCAGCCCCGTGGTGGCGGAGATGCTGATGCCCGGGTTGGCGGTGCAGTTGCTGCCGACCGGGTCGGAGTTCGAGCCACGGCTTCAGTGGCAGGACAACGGCGTGATCCTGGAGAGTGCCAGCCCCCTGATGCTGCGGGATGGCCAGCTGCGCTCCCTGCTGCTGCGCCAGGACGTGACCGATTCCATCGCCCAGCAGAACCTCTCGCTACAACTGCTGGCCGCCGCCGCCGGGGCCTCCGCCATGTTGACCGGCCTGTTGCTGCGGCCGGTCATGGCCTACGGCCTGGTCCGGCCTCTGGAGGCCCTAGGCAAGCAGATCTCCTCCTATCGCTCACCCTCGGAGCCGCCGCCGCCCCTGGATGTGGACCATCAGCCGGAAGAGCTTCAGCCGATTGCCGCCACCTTCAATGCCATGCAGGAGCGGCTCACCTCCTCCTGGGAGCGGCAGCGCACCTTTGTCGATGGTGTCGCCCATGAGCTGCGCACGCCGATCACCCTGATTTCCGGCCACGCCCAGAGCCTGCAACGACAACCCGCTGCCGCCGGGCTCGGGCCCTCGCTGGCGCTGATCAGCGCCGAGGCCCGCCGCATGGGGGGAATGGTCAGCGACATGCTCGATCTGGCCCGCAAGGATGCCGGGCGCCTACAGTTGCGGCGCCAGCCGATTGATGTGGAGGACATCGTGCTCGAGTGTTTTGAGCGCCTGGCGGCGGGAGCCGAAGGACGCCTGCGGCTGCAGCCGCCTCAGGATGAACGCGCCTTGCCCCTGGCGGCCGGGGATCCGGAGCGGCTGGCCCAGTGCCTGGTGGTCCTGGTGGACAATGCTTTGCGCTATTCGTTGTCGCCAGCTCCGGTGCGTCTGTCGGCGGAGGCCACATCGGATTCGCTGGTGCTGCATGTGCGGGACCGGGGGCCTGGGGTGGCTCCGGCCGAGCGCGAAGCGATCTTCGGCCGCTTCGTGCGCGGTCAGGCTGCCGTGAACACCCGGGGCAGTGGCATCGGCCTGGCGGTGGTTCAGCTGCTGATGGAGGCCATGGGCGGGCAGGTCATGGTCTCGGAGGCCCCCGGAGGCGGTGCTGATTTTCAGTTGCAGCTGCCGCTGTTCGAGTCCGCTGCCGCGTCCGCTGCGTTGGGCACCGAGGGCCAGATCGTCAGCGGGGAGGACCCTCCTTCACCATGAAGCCAACGCCACGCACGGTCTGGATCAGGGTGGGCTGGCCGGCCGGCTCGAGTTTTTTGCGCAGATAGCGCACATAGACATCGAGCAGGTTGTCGTCCCCCATCCAGTCTTCGCCCCACAGGGCATCGAGGATGCTTCGCCGCTCATGCACCTGGTTGGGTTGGCGGATCAGATGCAGCAGCAGATCAAACTCGCGTGCGGTCAGGTGGACGGCCTGTCCCCCCCGGCTGACCTCGCGGCTGGCGGGGTTGACGACCAGATCGCCCACCCGCAGCAGGCCGTCCTCTGGATCGTTGAGGCCCGTGCGCCGCAGCCTGGCCCGGACCCTGGCGAGCAGCTCCTCGATCGAGAACGGTTTGGTGAGGTAGTCGTCGGCCCCGGAGTCGAGCGCCTCGACCCGTTCGCGCACCTCATCCCGCGCCGTGATCATCAGCACCGGCGTGCCAATGCCGCCCTGGCGCATCCGGCGACAGACCTCGACGCCATTGAAATCGGGCAGGGTCCAGTCGAGCAGCACCAGATCCCAGGGTTCGGCGCGGATCTGGCCGAGGGCCTGCTGGCCGGTGGCCGCCTCCTTGCAGTTGTAACCCTCAATGGAAAGTTCGGTGACCAGGAAGTTGCGCAGCTCCGGGTCGTCATCAACGATCAGCAGGCGGTAGGCGGTCATGGCATCGGTCAGCTCGGGGCATTTCACGACTCGGCCCACTGAAGTCTTGACGAAGTCAGCCTAGGAGCCTGCTGCCCAGCGACCTTTGGACGGACGCCGAGAGCTCAGGTGCCGCCTGGGAACTGCAGGCTGGACTCGAACGGCAAACATCCTGAATCCATGCCGATGCGCAGGCTGAGCCCATCGTGGCTTTGGCCATGGTTGAGGCGAGCCAACACGCTCCGCGACAGCCACTGCGGCGCGGCGGATCAGGGGCCGCACAGCTCGATTTCGGCAGAGAATGACCGTAGAGAATGACCGTGAGCGCGAGTTGACGGAGTCAGCTGGAGCCTCGGGTTGAGGAGTTTGCTGTAACCATCTCGGCCACGCTTGAGCTTCCCGTCGCGCCACCCGTCCGTCAGCCGTGGGTTGATCGGCATTCTTCTCGGCAGGTCACACCGGTCAGGTCTGCCGATGGGGTATTCGCCAGTCTCTCGGGGGAGATCGAAAGGGCCCTCGCGCCTGATCAGGAGTGAGGGCGAGCGCCCGGACAGGGGCCAGCGCTGGAACGGCTCAGCAGCAGGTTTTGCAGGACTTTTGTGAATCAGCACTCTCTCGGCTTGCACTCCAGCTCCGGCGGTTGGCTCGGGCGTCGCCTGGGTACAGCGGCTTCCAGGGGGTGTTTCTGGGGCTGGCCTGAGGGGGCTTGAATGGGATCCGTTCCTGCCCTGCCCTGGTGTTCCTGCGCTGGTCGTCCGCCAATCTCTCGGGCCGCATGGCCCTCTGGGGCATGGCCATCGTGCTGATCTATGCCGCCACGGCCCTGCTGACGCCTCTGCTGATTCATCTCGGCCTGCTCAGCGATCCCAATGCCGGCCTTGATAACCCCATCTATGCCTCCCCCTCGCTGCTCCATTGGTGCGGCACCGATCGGCTCGGGCGCGATGTCTGCGTACGCACCCTGGCGGGCAGCGGCGTGGCGCTGCAGGTGGTGTTGGTCGCCCTGGTGCTGGCTTTGGCGATCGGGGTGCCCCTGGGCATGGTGAGTGGTTATCTCGGCGGCTGGGTGGATCGCACCCTCGTCCTGTTGATGGACACCCTGTACACCCTGCCGGTGCTGCTGCTGTCGGTGGTGCTGGCCTTCCTGCTGGGTCGCGGTCTGCCCAATGCGGCTGCGGCGCTGTGTGTGGTGTACGTGCCCCAGTATTTCCGCGTGGTGCGGAACCAGACGGCCCAGGTCAAGGCCGAACTGTTCGTGGAGGCGGCCCGTTCCCTCGGTGCCGGCCCGCTCTGGATCCTGCGCCGCTATCTGCTGCGCAACGTGATCACCTCGGTGCCGGTGTTGTTGACCCTCAATGCCGCCGATGCGGTGCTGGTGCTGGGTGGCCTCGGTTTTCTGGGGCTGGGTCTGCCGGAGACGATCCCCGAATGGGGTGGTGATCTGCAGCAGGCTCTGACCGCCGTGCCGACGGGCATCTGGTGGACGGCTCTCTATCCCGGTCTGGCGATGTTCGTGCTGGTGCTGGGCCTCTCCTTTCTCGGCGAGGGCCTCGAGAGCTGGCTTTCGGTCCAGCCAGAACGCAGCAACTGATCGAAACCATGGGGCCCCGGGCCTGCCCGCATCCCACGGGGATCAGGCCCAGCGCATGGGCCCTGAGGGCGGCGCTTCTCATCTCCGTAGAGCTTAGCTGCCGCTTCGTGTCCCAGCTGGCCTGGGCACAACTGGGATGGTCATGGCAGCCTTGGCTCCGCTGGCCTGGCTCAGAAGGCTTGACGCAGCAGGTTTGACGCAGCAGGCATGGGCCTGGACGCCGAGATCTCAGAAGCCGATCTCCCTGATTCGTGGCCCTGCGGCTCTGCGTCGCCGGATGTCTGGGATGTTGGTTGCCGCGGATGGTCTCACTAGGCTGATTCAGCTTGGTGATCTGGTTCGGCGCCTGTCATGTCCTGGTGGTCAGTTCTGTTGTTTCTTGGCCTTGCCGCGCTCCTCTGGAGGCGGGGGCTGGCCCATCGCGATGACGTGATCGGCCTGTTCACGAAGTTTCTGGCCGTGCTGGTGCTGGTGGTGGTGGTGGTGGCGGGCCAGCCCCTGCTGCTGGAGCTCTGCCTGCTGGCTCTGGCCCTCTGGCTGCCCAGTGCCCTGCAATGCGAGCGCCAGAGCCGAGGCGAGCTGGGATCGTGAGCCGAGGTCTGCTGTCGAACCTGATCTTCCGTCTGTTCCGGATGCTGCTGATCCTGACCGGTGTGGTGGGGGCGATGGCTCTGCTCTTTCCCGTGATCCAGGAGTTGAACACCCCGTCCAATGGTCGATCGGTACCATCAGCGCCGGCTGCCCCTTCCGCTCCGGCCGCGCCTTGATTCAGCGCTGTGGGCTTGGTGGCGGGGGCTGGATCTCCAGCGTGAACGGGGAGGGTTCGTTCGGCCTGTCGCTGGGAGGCATGAGCCGTTCCATGGTGGTCGGCTGACCATCGCGGCCGAGCAGCAGGGTCACCTCGATGGCGGTGAGGGTTCCAGGTTCGATCCAGCGGCTGATGTCGATCGCGGGATTTTGGGTCTGCAGAGTCACCACCTGGCAGGGCTTGCCTGCTGCCCGGGCCGTTGCCGTGCTGAGGCAGAGGTCGACCTCGCTCAGACCTGGTCCCAGTAAGGCCCTCACCTTCAGACCCTGCGGATTGAGCAGGCGGCGGGTCGCTGCCGGCAGCCCCGCAAGGGGATAGCGATACAGCTCCAGATTCCAGAGCGGCCGGGCCCTGAGGCGCAGACGACCGTCCCCCGGGGGCAGGTCGGCGCTGGTGCTGGGCCACCACTGGTTGGGCTGGCCGACCAGGCCTCCCCAGCGCGGGGCGGCGCTGATCTGGGGTAACAGGGGGATGTTGCGCTCCTGGTTCTTGAGCTGGGCGATCCAGCCTGTCCTGCCAGCATCCAGAGGGAACAGGGCGTAGGCATCGCCGCTGATCCGGCAGCCCTCGCTGCGGCGGCAGAGCTGGGCCGCGGCTCGTGGCTGGCTGATGCCCCCCAGGTCGAGGGCGAACAGGCGATAGCCCAGGGACTGGGCCAGATGGGCCTCGGCGATCAGTCCCTGGCTCGAGGCCTGGGCGAACAGACTGTCCGCTGCCGAGAGGTTGATGGCGCCGTAGTTGCTGCTGATGCCAGAACGGGGGAAGGTCAGGAAGGTGTCGTAGATGCCGAGGCGGCTCCGGCTTTCGATCACGCCCGTTTCGGGAAAGGTGGTGTACGGCGCAAACCACACCCTGCGGCTGGCGGCGGGCATGGCCTCCAGCATGGTGATCAGCTTCGGGGCGACGCGCGTCAGCCGCGCCTGGTTGAGGCGCTGGCGCTCGGCTGTCCGGAGAATCGCATCGATGCGGAGCCAGCCGCTGCTGTACAGCAGTTCAATGGCGATCCACAGGGCCAGCAGGCCAAAGCCCGCCAGCAGGGGATCAACGGATTCCTTGCGTCTGGCTGTCACGTCGGCGCCTCCTCCCGTGGCCAGGGCTCAAGTCGGCGCCGGCTGAGCACCCGATCCAGCAGGGCCATCAGCATCAGCACGCTGGCCCCGTATTCAAAGGCCGTGAAGCGATTCAGCGATCGCAGGGTGGGATTGAGCAGGGCCACCACGGTGCCGAAGCCACCCATCGTCATCCAGAACAGCCCCAGAAACGTGCAGAGCGTCAGCAGCAGGGCGAAGAACCTGAGGTCACGGCGGCCCAGGCCATCGGCTCTGGGGGCCGGGGCTTCACTGGGATTGCCGGCAATGGTGCGGATGGCGACGATCCAGGCCGCCGGGATCAGAAAGCTGCCGGTGGACCAGAAAAAGGACTCTGATCCCGTCGAGATGCCGGCGTTCTGCAGGCCTTCGCGCAGCATCGCCACCCAGGGGGGAGGAATGATCCAGGTGAAGGGCAGCAGGCCGTACTGAAACTGCTCGCTGGCGTAGCGGGGCGCCGACCAGAACGCCGGAGGTTGGCCGGAGCCCAGGCCCACCGCGGCCAGCTTGCCGGAGTACAGCAACACCACCAACGCCAGAAATCCGATGGCGAACAACGCGCCGCGCGCGGCGATGGCGGCCAGAGCGGAGATGGTGGTGATGCGCACAGTGGCGAGCAACAACAGCAGCGCGAAGCTGCTGGCCAGCAGCAGCAGCACAAAGACCACGTAGTACTCCTGGCTCGGCAGGCACAGCAGGGCTGCCAGGGTGCCGGCCCCCAGCAGGGACAGGGGGCGCCTGCGGTGGGCCATCGCCCGCCAGAGGCCATGGCAGGCCAGCAACCCTGGAATCACCATCCAGAGCATGGCCAGCGAGAGGTGCCCCACCCTGGAAAAGGAGCAGGGGGCGGTGGTGATCAGAAACGCTGTGGCCAGGCTGGTCAGCCGGCGGAAGCCCGCCACCCGGCAGCTGAGATCGGCCAGGATGAAGGTGACCAACAAGCCGGGGATCAGAAAGGCCTGGAGCGGGTCCAGCCCCGTCAGCAGGGCGATCTTGCAGCTCAGCCACTGCAGGGCGACCGTCGGCAGGGAGGCGGTGAAGGCGCCGCCGCTCTGCTGGAGGATCACCGCCCCGATCCAGCCCAGGTGAAACTGCTGCGGCTGGCAGGCCGCGGTCAGGCCGAATCGCTCCCAGACCTGATCCGAGCTGGGCCGCGCCAGCTCCAGCAGGGTGGGAATCCAGGCCAGGGCGGCCAGGCTTGCCACCACAACCGCCCAGACCTCGGCGGGCAGCCGCGCCAGGACCTGAGCGGGCGCCGGGGGATGGGCGGGGGCTTGCAACGACGCCGGGGAAACGTTCGGTTCACCAGTATGGGTCTGGGGCCTCAGCAACGCAGCTTGAGGGTGCGCGGCAGCTCCTCAAGAATGGTGCCTTCCCCATCGAGCTGCGGGTAGGGACGCTGCTGTTGGCGGCACCAGCGGGCCACGTCCGGGTACGCCCATTCGAACAGGGTGCGTTGGTAGCGCTCCGCTGCGATGCCTTCGCCGCCGCCGGGTACCACCCCCGCCTGCTGGCGCTGGCGCAGGGCTTCAAACAGCAGGGTGGCCGCCGCCACCGACACGTTCAGGGACTGCACCATGCCCTGCATCGGAATGAAGATCGGCTGGTCCACCAGAGCGGTGGTGGCCTCACTCAGCCCCCACTTTTCGGCCCCCAGCACGAAGGCGGTGGCACCGGTGAAATCGCAGTCGCGGTAGTCCCGCGCCGTGACCCCCAGATGGGTGCCAAAGATGCGGAAGCCCCGCTCCTTGAGATGGGCCAGGGCGGTGGCGCCATCGGCATGGGGGCGCAGGTCCACCCACTTCTGGCTGCCCTTGGCGGTGTCGTTGAGGGTGCGGGGCCGACCGGCCAGGCTCACCACGTGGGCCTCCATCACCCCCACGGCATCGCAGCTGCGCAGGATGGCCGAGAGGTTGTGGGGTTTGTCCACATGCTCCAGCAGCACCGTCAGATCCCCCATGCGGCGATCGAGCACGGCCTTGAGGCGCTCAAAGCGACGGGGCAACAGGGGCATCGGGGCGGTGGCTGGGGGGGATCGCCGCAGGGGGCGGCTGGTGTCCGACCGGATCGTGGCTCAGGCTGGGTAGGACCCGGCTCCGCTTCAGCTTGACCCAGGTGGCTTCCAGTTTCGATCGCCAGGTCTACGCCATGGTGGCCCGCATCCCGGTGGGGCGACTCGCCACCTACGGCCAGATCGCCGAACTGATCGGGGCCTGGGGCTGCGCCCGTCAGGTGGGTTGGGCCCTGCGACGGTTGCCCCTGCCCTCGGAGCTGCCCTGGCATCGGGTGGTCAACGCCGCCGGACGGATCAGCCTGAGCCCCGGCCGGGAAGGCAGTGACTGGATTCAGAGGCAGATGCTGATCGGCGAGGGAATCGCGGTGGATGCTCAGGGGCGTCTGGCCCTGGCGCCGCATCGCTGGCGTCCCGATGCTCCAGTACATCTGGAGCCTGCTCCCTGTGAGCCTGTTCCGCCGCTGGACCTTCCCCTTGCCTGAACCCGTGCGATCCAGTGGTCTGCCCGCGCGGGAGGTGGCCTGGAAGGTGCTGCTGGCGGTGGCGGCCGGAGCCTATGCCGATGCCGCCCTGGAGCGGGAACTCAACCGCCAGTCGCTCAGTGGCCCCGATCGGGCCCTGGCCACGGAACTGGCCTATGGCGCCATTCGCCAGCGCCGCCTGCTCGATGCCTGGCTCGATGCCCACGGCCGGGTGCGGGCCGAACAGCAGCCGCCGCGGCTGCGCTGGTTGCTGCATGTCGGCCTGTATCAGCTCCTGTTCACGGCCCGGATTCCCGCTTCCGCTGCCGTCAGCACCACGGTGGATCTGGCCAAGCAGGGGGGCCTGGCGCGCCTGGCGCCGGTGGCTAATGGCCTGTTGCGTTCGGTGTTGCGCCGCCGCGAACAGGCCAGCGCAGGTGACGGTTCAGCCCTGGTGCCGGCGCCCCCCTGGCTGGGTTTGCCACTGAATGAGGATCCGGTCGTCAGTTTCGGGCTGCGCCATTCGTTGCCCGAGTGGCTGGCCGCCGATCTGCTGCGCTGGTTGCCTGCCGATCGGGCCGAGGCCTTCGCCCGGGCCTGCAACAGCTCGCCGCCCCTGGATCTGCGGGTCAATCGCCGCCGCAGCGATCGCCAGAGCCTGGCGGCAGCGTTCGCGGCCGTCGCCATTCGCAGCCAGGCCCTGGCGGAGACGCCGGACGGTCTCACCCTGCTGGATCGCCCCGGGGACCTGCGGGGTCTGCCCGGTTTTGGCGAAGGCCACTGGTCCGTCCAGGACCGCAGTGCCCAGCGCATCGTGCCCCTGCTCGATCCCCGGCCGGGACAGAAGGTGCTGGATGCCTGTGCGGCGCCGGGGGGGAAAAGCACCCAGATCGCCGAGTGGATGGACGACCAGGGGGAGATCTGGGCGGTGGATCGCTCCGAGGCGAGGTTGCGGCGGGTGGCGCTCAACGCCGAGCGTCTGGGGCTGACTTCGATCCAGCAGCTCAGTGCCGATGCGACCGCCCTGGCCAGCCTGCGCCCGGACTGGATCGGGTCCTTTGATCGGATCCTGGTGGATGCCCCCTGCTCCGGGCTCGGTACCCTCAGTCGCCATGCCGATGCCCGCTGGCGGATGCAGGCCGAGACGATCGAGAGCCTGGTCCAACTGCAGCGGCAGCTGCTGGAGGGGGTGCTGCCCCTGCTGGCCCCCGGAGGACGGCTGGTCTATGCCACCTGCACGGTCCATCCGAGCGAGAACACGGAAACCGTGGCCTGGTTCCAGCAACAGCGGCCGGAGCTGAGCCTGGTGCAGCAGCAGCAGTGGTGGCCCGCCCAGGAGCTGGATGGATCCTGTGCGGGTGATGGCTTTTTCGTCGCCGTTCTGGAGCGGCAGCAGCCCGGGGCTTGATTGCTGGCTGATCGAACTCGCCGCAACGGGGCCGCTCCGCTCGGATCGGGGCGCTGCCGTGGCAACGGGGCCGTGCCTGCCTGCTCCTGCCGGAGGACTGAAGGGAGTCTTGATGACCCCGAACGCTCCGCCGATCCAGGTTCAGTGCCAGCCAGGGCTTTCGTCATGTGGCGGGGACATATCACTGCGGCAGCACGCTCCGCCACGGAGCGAACTTGCTCCTCAAGGGGGCGTTGTTCAGCAATGCCCGCCAAGGCGGTCCTGATCAGCCAGAAAGGGCCGCTGTTGCTGGCGGTCTGCTCCAGCGTCAAGGCTGAGAGCTGGCTGTTGCCCTGACCACAAGGGAAACGAAGTCGGGGTCGCGGCCTTGGCCACCTGATCACCAGGGCAGTGACTCCGAGCCCGTCTGGTGCTGAACGTTCCCCGCTTCCCAGACCCAGCCGGGACATGCTTTCGGATTGATCCCGCTCGGACTCCGAGTCAGCAGCGTCTGCGGTTCAGGCTCCACGGCCAACACGCCCCCAGCCGAGGGGGCCGCTCAGGGGAGTGGCGGTGGCGCCGACACGGGCGGGGGCGGGCTGGCGGGGGCCGCCGGTGCTGCTGACGGCGGGGCCGCCGCAGGCGCTGGGGGAGGGGCTGGGGCCGGCGCAGCAGGTTGCTCGGCGGGGCGTTGGGCCGGCGCCGCAGCCGGCTCTGGGCCCCTGCTGGGAGCAGGGGCTGCCGGGGGTTGCCAGCGACTGGGTTCCCGCGGCGGTGGCTCGACGGTGCTGTCGTTGCGTTCCGGTGGTGGTTCCATGCTGTTCGTGCCGGCCTCGGGCGAGGTTGGAGCCTCCCAGCTCTCCTGGCGTACGGCTTGCTCCCGGGGTGGTTTGGGCTTGTGCCTGGGTGGCACGTAGGGAATGAAGGAACCCGTCAGGGTGGGCTTGGGGGGGAATTGCTGGACCGGCATGCCCTTGGTGATCTGGCTCATGTAGCTGGACCAGGCCGCGGCCGCCTGGGCGCTGCTGCTGCCGGTCTTGAAGTTT
>CAIKWV010000631.1 GCA_903831165.1 uncultured cyanobacterium | reverse complement strand
CTGGCACCTTCATGCCGGTGGCAATCCACCCGGTCGGCTCGCCGGCCTGTTCGATTACGCCAACATCGCCGGCTCCTGGCTGGCCCTGGCCTGGCCCTTCGCCCTGGCCGCCCTGCTCCAGTCCGGCCTGAGCCGCTGGCTGCGGGGGGTGGCCCTGGTGCTGGCCGCCTCCCTGGCGGCGGCGATCTTCCTGACCGATTCCCGCAATGCCTGGGGTGCCCTGCTGCTGGCCCTGCCGCTGGTGGTCGGACCAGCCAGTTGGTTCTGGTTGCTGCCAGCGCTGGCCCTGGCGGTGCTGTTGATCGCCGCAGCCAGCGTCGCCTGGGTGCCGGAGCTGTTGCAGCATCCTGCCCGCGCCCTGGTGCCGGAAGCGATCTGGGGTCGGCTCAGCGATCTGCAGTTCGCCGGCCATCGCCCCCTGGCCGTGACCCGCCTGGCCCAGTGGCAGGTGGCTATCGGCCTGATCGGCGAGCGGCCCTGGCTGGGCTGGGGAGCGGCGGCCTTCAGCCTGATCTACCCCCTGCGCACTGGCCATTGGCACGGCCATCCCCACACCCTGCCGATCGATGTGGCGGTCAGCCATGGCCTGCCGGTGGCGATTTTGCTGGTGGGGCTGGTGCTCTGGCTGCTGTGGCGTTCGGCCCGCCAGGGGATGTTGCAGGCGGCGGCGTTCGAGCGCGCCTGGTGGGCCTCGGCGCTGGTGTTGGTGTGCCTGCACGCCACCGACATCCCCTTCTATGACAGCCGCATCAACATCGCCGGCTGGGTGTTGCTGGTGGGCCTGCGCATGGCGGCCTGGCCCGAAGCGGTTCAGGGTCCGGTGGAGCCGCCGCCGTCCTGAGGGACTGGAGGGCGACCTGGGTGGATCGGCCCGGATGGTTTGCCAGCCTGTCCCTGAGTCGATTCCTGAAGCGCTTTGGAGCGATCGCCGCAGCACGGGCGGGCGATGCGCCAGGCCGCACTCGATGGGCTGTGGTCCCGGTTCGATGGTTGCTTTGCCTGGTCCCGCCGGTGGCTCTCCCCGGGCTGGCCGGGCTCAGCTGCTGGCCAGGGCCTCGCGGCGATGGCCGGCCAGGGTGGCCTTGGACAGCGGGCCTTGCAGATGCTCCCAGGGCAGCACCCGCTCCTCGCTCCAGGTTTCATGCACCACCTGCTCCCAGGGGGGCGGCAGCACCGACTGGACCGGATCGATCAGGGGGGCATCGCCGCTGAGCACGGCCCGGTAGGCCTTCTTCCAGCCCCCCAGGCTGTCGTGCTGGCCGCGGGCGGCGGCGATCACCGGCGCCAGGCGGCGATCGCTGCGGGAGATCAAGGCCTGGATCACACTCCAGCCATAGCTCTCGGGTCGCAGCTCAATGCCCTTGGGCTTGAGCCGCTTGGCCAGCAGCTTGAGGCGCTTTTCGGCTTCGGGGCGCACCCCCTGCCATTGGAACGGCGTGTGGGCCTTGGGCACGAAGCTGCTCACCCCCAGGCTCAGGCGCAGGCCCGGCACCGTGCGTTTGAGTGAGAGCAGCAGCTCGGCGGTGGCCTCGATATCGGCCTCTTCTTCTGTGGGCAAACCGGCCATGCCGTAGAGCTTGAGGGCGCTGAGGCCGCCTTGTTTGGCGTAGCGGGCGGCGGCGACGATCTCGTCGCTGCTGAGCTTTTTGTTCACCACCCGGCGCAGGCGCTCGCTGCCGCTCTCGATCGCGATCGTCAGCGACTTGCTGCCCCGCTTACTCAGGATCTCCGCCAGCTGTGGCGTGACCGTGGCGGCCCGCACGGAGCTGACGCTCACCCGGGTGCCCTCGAAGCGGTCCTGATCCAGCCAGCTCAGCAGGTCG
>CAIKWV010000630.1 GCA_903831165.1 uncultured cyanobacterium | reverse complement strand
GCACAAACGCCTCCACCACCGCCTTGTTCAGGCCGGGATCGAGGGTGAAGCGCTCCCGCTGCCAGTCCACCGAATAACCCAGGCGCCGCAATTGGCCGACGATCGTGCCGCCGCTCTCGGCCTTCCAGGCCCAGGCCCGTTCAAAAAAGGCATCCCGGCCCAGGTCGTCCTTGCTGATGCCCTCGGCCTTGAGCTGCTTCTCGAGGATCGTCTGCACGGCGATCGAGGCGTGGTCGGTGCCGGGCAGACACAACACGTTCTTGCCCCGCAGGCGCTGAAAGCGCACCACCGTGTCAATCAGGGCCGTGTTGAAGGCGTGGCCCATGTGCAGGCTGCCGGTCACGTTCGGCGGCGGGATCACCACCGAGAACGGCTCACCAGGGGCCGCCGGATCGGGATGGAAGGCGCCCGCCTGCTCCCAGGCCTGCTGCCAGCGGCTTTCGGTGCCGGCCGGGTCGTAGGTCTTGGGCAGGGCGTCGCTCAAGGGTGCGGGGCTCCCGGCCGGGGACGCTTCAGAAGCTTCGTGAGCAGTCAGAGCATCGGTCACGGCGACAGGCACGGGCAATCGAAGCCATGGTCGCAAAGCGGCCCAACCCAGCCGGACAACCGGCGAGGCCGCTGGATGGGGGCAGCGTCCGGCGTCGGGGGTGGACGTCGGCTGTCGACAGGGAGCAGCGGGTGATCGTTGCGACAGGCGGCTGCAGCGCCTCGCCCAGAGCCAGGCTGCACAGCCGAACATGATCACGATGGCGCGGGTTGCTGGCGCTGCGGCTGCGTGGCTAAACCGTGAGCTGTCAAGACTTGTCCCATGGGGACCGCTGCGATGGCCGCTGTTGCCGGAGTGGGCGTTGTGGTCCTCAGCTGCCATCTCGGAGAATCCGTTGCGAATCAACCGCCAACAGCTACAGACGATCCGGAAGCGCCATTTCGGGTACCGAATCACACTCATCTATGAGCTGCTGTTTCTACTGCTGCTGCCGCTGGCGCAGCTGTTCAGCCCGTTGGCGTCGATTCTGCTGATCGGCCTGGCCGTGGTGTTGATGGTGTTCGTGAACCGCTTCAGCGGCATGCCGAAGACGAGGCCCGCGATCGTTCTGCTGGGCTGCAGCGCCATTGCTCTGGAGCTGATCTGGCGTACGGCCCTGGCCTGGAACCCAGCCGTGGGGCGGGTGATCACCCTGCCCCATGTGCTGATTTGGCTGCTGTTCCTGTTGGTGGTCGTGGTTCGCGGAGTCCGGACCCTGATCCGTGAACCCTTTGTCACCCTATCGGTCATACATTGTGCCGTATCTGCCTATCTTTTGTTGGGCATCTCCGGTGGTGTGATGCTCACCGCCCTATGGGTGCTGCAGCCTTCGGCCTTCGTGGCGTCGGCCCTGCCAGCGCACATCAGCAGCGCGATCCCGAGTGGAGCCATAGGCTCGGCCTTGATGACGGCGTCGTTTGGGCTGCTGACCACCATCGGCACCCAGGTGCTGGACTCCAGAAACGTGACGGCTCAGGTGATAGCCACCCTGATCGCGATCTCAGGCCAGCTCTACATCGCGATCCTGATTGGGCTGATCCTTGGGCGGGTCCACAAGCGAATCGTCTAAAAGCGAGGCCTGCATCGGCTGAGGAACAGAGGCAATCAGTCGCCCCGCAAGCAAGCAAGATACCGGCCATGGACGGCCCTGGACCAATAGATGGCAAGCGGAATCAGGATGGCCTCATTGAAGATCATCGAACGCACAAAGCCAGCAATCGCCGCGTCGCTGGCCCCGAAAAGCGTCAAAACACTGAGCGCGCCCCTGAAAACCGCCGCCCAGAGCAAGACACGAAGCCATACCAAGGCAGGCAACGACTTCTGCTTCGCGACGCTAAACATGGCGATGACAGTGGCCACGGCAATCACCAGCCCAGCGCCCGTGGACAGCACCTGGAATCCGCTTCCCTTCGCCAGCAACGCGGACAGGCCCGATCCATGCAAAGCCAAGGAGAAGGCCTGATGGACATAGACAATCCTCGTTAATAGATTGAAGCCACGAGGCTTTGACTGATTCAGACCGCTGCTCATGGCCAATAATCTATGATCCCAACTACACAGCTTATCTCACCCTCAGGCCGCACGGCAGCGCGCCGGGTTGCAGGTCCATGTCTTCAGGCACAGCGCCATCCATCGCGGCGGAGGCGGTCCTTGCTGGGTCCTTCGGCCTTGCGCCGCTTGACGTGGATCGTCTGCACGGCGATCGCGGCGTGGTCGGTGCCAGAGGCCGGCAATACGTTCTTGCCCCGCAGGCGCTGGAAGCGCACCACCGGGTCGATCAGGGCCGCGTTGAAGGCAGGGCCCATGTGCAGGCCGCCGGTCACGGTCGGCGGCGGGATCACCACCGAGAACGGCTCAGCGGCAGCCGCCGAGTCGGGATGGAAGGCGCCGCTGGCCTCCCGGGCCGCTTGCCAGCGGCTTTCGGTGCCGATCAGGGCTCAGGTCTTGGGCAGGGCGTCGCCGGGGTGGCTGGTCTCGGGGGAGCCAACCTCAGCCGCGCAATTCCTCAGCGATGGTTGCATGGTCATCAAGGGTGCCGCCCCCCGCACCCTTCCCGTCCACGGTCCGCCCAGCCCAGTCTCCGCCCAGCCCACTGCCCCCCAGTCCTCCCTCCGCCATGCCCGCCGCCGCCCCCCTGGAGTTCCTGCCGCCGCGGCTCGATCCGCGGGTGCTGGCCTTCAGCCGCCGGCTGCTGCCCCTCTGGTTGCGCCGGCAAAGCCACATCACCGGCCTGGAGCTGCGCCAGCCGCAACGGCTGGTCGAGGCGATCGAGGCGTTTCAGACCGGCCAGAGCCGGCTGCTGCTGGCCTTTCGCCATCCCAGCCTCGAGGATCCCGCCTGCCTCGCCCAGCTGCTCTGGCACGAACTGCCCCGTGAGGCCCGGCGGCAAGGCCTGCGCTGGCGATCCCGACCCCACGCCCAGTTCCTCTACGACCGGGGTATTCCCCTCTGGGCCGGAGCCCCCACCGGCTGGCTGCTGTCCAGGCTGGGGGGCTGCTCGATCCAGCGCGGCAAGCTTGACTCGGCCGCCCTGCGCACGGCCCGGGAGCTGTTGCTGAGCGGTCCCTACCCGCTGGCGGTGGCGCCGGAGGGGGCCACCAACGGCCACAACGAACGGGTCAGCAGCCTGGAGCCCGGTGTGGCCCAGCTGGCCTTCTGGACCGCCAACGACCTGGACAAGGCGGGGCGCAGCGAGGGGATGACCGTGCTGCCGATCGGCCTGCAGTACGCGTTCAGCGCCCCGGTGTGGCAACCGCTCGAACACCTGCTCAGCCGCCTGGAGCTGGACAGCGGCCTGACGCCGGACCCGGAGCACAGCCTCGATCCCGAATGCCTCTACCAGCGCCTGTTCGCCCTGGCCGAACGGATGCTGAACCTGATGGAGACCTTCTACAGCCAGGCCTATCGCCATGACCTGGCGGCCGGGCAACCGCTGCCGGAAGGAGAAGCCGGCAACCAGGCCCTCGCGGCGCGCCTGCAACGGCTACTGGAGACGGCGCTGCGAGAGGTGGAGCAGTCCCTGGCGATCGAACCCCATGGCGACCTGGCCAGCCGCTGCCGCCGGCTCGAGCAGGCGGGCTGGGATCGGCTGCACCCGAGCAACCAGGGTCAGCGGCAACGCTCAAGGTTGGAGCGGGGCCTGGCGGACCGGCTGGCCGAGGAAACAGAGCGGCGCATGTGGCACATGCGGCTGGTGGAATCGTTCGTGGCGGTCAGCGGCAGCTACGTGCGCCAGCGCCCCAGCCAGGAGCGCTTCGCCGACACCCTGCTGCTGCTGTGGGACACCCACTGCCGCATCCTCGGCGGCAACCCCGGCCAGCGGCCGCGCCTGGGGCCGCGCCGGGCCCTGATCAGCCTGGGCGAACCGATCGAGGTCCGCCAGCGCCTGGCGACCTACCGGGCGGACCGGCGGCGGGCCGTGGCCGAACTGACCGGCGAGCTGCAACGGAGCCTGGAGGCCATGATCGTGCCGTCCGGGATGGCCGGGCGCTGAAACGACAAGGGATGCCCGGCGAGGCCATCGATCAGCCCGGTCAGACGGCGCCGCCGGCCCGAGCAAGCCCCACCCAGTCAGGATCGCGCTCAGGGAAGGCGATCGGCAGCCGCCAGCAGCTGCAGGCGGGCAACGGCGGAACTGAGCACGACCAGGGAGACATCCTCGGCGGAATCAGGATCCGAGAAGCCGAATGGATTGTCGATGTCGCTGATCAGATTCAGCAGGAAAATCAACAAAAAAGCAATCACAAAGATAAAGAAAATCGACTCCCTGATCGAGTCGCTGCGCATCAGCACCAGGCCCCCGCAGAGCAGGGCCGCCCCGGCATAGGCCAGCCAGTACACCAGGGGCACAAACGACGTCTCGCGGATCGTCTCGATGCGATTGATGCAGCGCAGAATGGCGGCCATTTCCTGCATCATTCGCCCCTGCAACGTGGACTCGCCGCGCAACAGCACCGCCGCGCCGACAGCAGCGGCATGGCAACGGTGATACAGGTGCATCAAATCAGCCGTCGACAGCCGCTGCCGCACCCAGGCCAGCAGCCCCTGAGACAGGTCGGCCACCGCTTCGAGATGGACACCAACCTCCGCATCGGGATGGTGAGCGGGGATGCCTCGGATCTCCAGGGACAGTGCCTCCAGCGCCGAGGCCAATTCACCGGGAAGTTTTTCGCTCTCCTTGAAATCAGACAGCACACCGTTGAGCAGGAATCCGAGCAAAAACACCGTCGAAGCCACCAGGGCCGAGAACAGCGGGTTCACCGTGATTACTTCCAGGCCGAACTGGTGGGCCAGCAACTTGAGCAGGGCAATACCCAGCACGATCACCATCACGCGGGCCAGCAAGCGCAACCGGCGCCGGTGGGAGGTCCGACTGACGTTCAACAGCGAGGTCGACAACCGTGCAACAGCGGGCGGTGGCAGACATTCAAAGACCCTGTCGCTGGGCCTTTGAGACCCTTGCAGGCGGCCGGTGTTCCGCGACACCAAAGCCTGTCAGCTGGCGCACGACGGCAGGGATTGCGGCGCGCGCCGATGAACGAGGCCCCACCTATCGTGCGAACCGATCTGCTGCCCCGATGGCAACCCCATCATCGAGTTGCAGAACTGAACCCGCTACCTGCCAGACGCCGACTTCATCCACCCTCACGACGCCACGCTCCTTGTCTGAGGTGATGGCAGATTGATGTGATCACCGTCGGGATGCAACCACTGATTGCACCCTGCCGGCTTGTCGCTCCACACCTGGCCGGTCGACGCAACCTCCGCGATGGTCAGACCATCCTCAGGGGTTTCCGGCCCAGCAAACGTCCCCCAACCGTCTTCCCCGGCATCCGCCCATGAGTTCACCCCAGGCCAATCACGACCTCATCAACGAATTCCTGCTGCGCCTGCGCAACGAGCCCGAACTGCAGCGAGCAATCAAGCCGGCCACCACGGCGGCTGGCGTGGCGGCGGTGGCCCAGACGGCCGGCATTGAGCTGAACCCGGCCGCTCTGGTCAAGGATTTCGCCCAGCGCCTGCTGGAGGCCGACGATGAGCTGGCCGTGCGCCTGTTCGACAACTGCGGCTGGGACCATGGCGAGATCGCCTGGGTGCTGAAGACCTGGGAACAGCCCCCGGCCTGAGCCCGCTGACGGGCGGCTCCTAATCGGACGCCGCCAATCGGGCCACATAGGTCTCCAGTGAGCCGGCGTTGATCCAGCCGGTGGCGATTGTTTTGGTGTGCTCGTGGCACACCCGGCCGCGATGGATGTGGGAGAGCCCGGCCGGGAAGATCAGCAGCTTGCCGCGCTCGGCCTCCTCGTGGTGCCCCTGCCAGTGGAACTCGGTGCCCCCCTCGGGCACGTCGTTGCAGTACAGAATCCAGGCCAGCACGCGGCGGATCGGCTCGGTGGCCTCCTCGGTGGTGGTCCAGTCGCAATGCCAGCTCTTGAATCCCTCGGTGGGGGCATAGCGCTGCAGATTGAAGATCGGATTGACGAACAAAGAGCGCTCCGGGCAACACTGCAGCCAGAGGGGGCGTTCCTCGAGATAGCGATTCAGGCCGGCTGAAACGCCCCGCATGATCACGTCGGCCAGGGCATGGGCCTCGGGATCGCTGCGATCGAGCCACACCAGGCTGATGTCCGTGGAGACTTTGTCGAGCTCGGGGGCGTCGCCAGAGCCCCCGTCGCCGGAGCCCCCGTCGGCAACGCCCCCGAAAGCATTGCCGGGCCGCTGCAGATCGCTACGGCGATCAAAGAATTCCCCGATCCCTTCGGCCAGGGCCTCGTAGCCGGCATTGCGGAAACTGCTGATCAAGCGCATCCGTCCGGCTCCGGCCATCTGAAGTCAACCCTACCCAGCCCAGGGCAGGGCCCAGAGCGCCTCCAGGGCCTGCCAGCGCTCCTCCACCACCACCCGCTCGCTCAGGCCCACCCGCGCCAGCGCCCGGGCCACCTGCTGGCGATCCGGCATCGCGCCGCCGGCCTGCAGCGGGTCGATCGGCAGGGCCAACACCTGCTGTTCGGCCGGGTCCCCCATCAGCTGCAGGTTCAGATCCGGGAGCTCCCGCTCGAAGTACACCCGCCGCATCCGCCGCGTCAAAGCGGGCCCGAGGGCCTCGGCAAAGGCTTCCAGGGACGCCGCATCGCTGGAGCAGCCGCAGTTGAGAGCCAACCAGATCATCAGCTTGGCCCAACTCTCCGGGGTCCACAGGGGCGGGAAACTGTCGCGGTGCTGGCGCACCAGCTCGGTGATGGCGAAATCCACCAGGGTGGCCTGGAGGGCGGTGGGGTCTGTCATGGAGAAAGCACGCACCTGCCGCCGGGGACGACAACGGGCAAACTGCAGGGACATCTTCCTGGAAAGCCCCGATGGCCCTCGACCTGAACGATCCGGAACTTGAGTTCAACGACCTCGTCAACGCCTATCAGAGCTGGGTGATGGCCGTGATCAACGACGAGAAGCTGGGCGGAGAGACCCTGCTCACCGACGACATTGCCGATGACGCCCTCAATGCCATGCGGTTCCTGCCCGATGTGGTGACCAGCGCCATCGAAACCACCTTGGCCCGTGTCTACGACGTAGATCCTGAGGAGCTGGCCGATCTGCTCTATCCCGAGAGCTGAGGCCCCAGGTCGGTCTGCCCGACGCAGATCGGCGGAGCTGGACTAGTTTGAGATCAAATTCAGAGACGGCTTTCTTGACCTATGGACCGGCCCAGCCTGCTCTTCTGACCCCAAACGACTCCAGCGGTTCCGCTGGTTTTGGCGCCACCGGCGGCGATGACCATCGCAACGGTGACAGTGGTGCAGGAGACCCGAGCGGAACAGCGGTGATCCGAACGGATTTCGATCTCAAGCCCTACATGGCCAGCTCCGACTGGATCGGAG
>CAIKWV010000629.1 GCA_903831165.1 uncultured cyanobacterium | reverse complement strand
GCTTGCAGATCCGCGCCCGGTCCTGCCGGCTGGTGCCACCGTCGCCGCCTTTGCTGAATCGCGCCTTGCGGAAGCTGCGTTCCCCGTTGAACAGGTCCTGCACCCCGGCATCCCGGCGGGCGGTGATCTCGGGGCCAGTTTCCGGTTGGATCGCGATCTTGCCGTCGCGTAGCAAACCGGCGACACAGGCTTTCACCACTCCCGGCGCGTACCCGTAGGGAGCAGAGCCCAGGGTCTTGAGCAGCTCGGTGCCTTCGAGGCCTTCGTCGTCTTCGATCGTCTGCAGCACCCGCCGCGGGATCTCACCGCTGCAGGCGGGCACGTAGCGGCCAGTGTCCAGCTCCAGGATGCCGAGCCCGTCCGGCAAGAACTTGGTGGAGGCGCCATTGAGCTCCGGCTGCAGCAGCTGATTCAGTTCCGCCGGCAGGATCTGAATCGCCCGGAAGTGTTGATAAAGCAGGGGCAGGGCCTGGTTGCCGGCCGCCAGCAGCGTCGCCGCGAAGTTTTGGCCGGAATCCCTGGGATTGAGGCTGCGGCCCTGGAAGTAGAGCGTTCCCTCCATCCAGCTCTGGGCGATGGCTTGCTTCAGCTGGGGGATCAGCGCATCTCGGCGGGTCTGCTCATCGAGCAGCAGCCGCTGCTGCGCCGCCGGCAGCGACTCGCGCCGCGGCTGATAGCGCTGGATGATCGCCGACGAGCGGTGCAGCTCCCGGGCCAGGTCTTCCATCGCCTCGCTGTTGCCGGCAACCCACAGCAGCCGCTTCTTCAGCAGCGGATCCTCCGCCGAGCGACGCACCCAGACGCTCTCCACCCGCTCATCCAGCGGCAGGCAACGCAGATCCAGGGTGAGGCAGGCGTCGTCGCGGGGATCGAGCAGTTGGGCGTCGTTGGCGTAGCGGCCATCCGAATAGCGCACCTCCCACGGGAAGGGTCGCCCGTCCAGCCTGGGGCGCTCCACCCCAGAGGCATCGCCCATCAGCAGCTTGAGGCTCTCCTGCAGTTGCTTGCTCAGGTCCTGCCGGCTAAAGGGGAAATCAGCCCGGTCGCGCTCCCACTCCTCCCCGGCGGTGGACTGAATCTTGAAGCCCGTCTTCTCGGAGTAGTGCAGCAGATTTTGCCGGCGCAGCTCCTCCAGGGCCTGGCGTACGGCGGCCTGCTGATTGCCGCCATCCATCCGCTCGGCCAGGCACTTGGCCACCAGCGCTTCGGTGGTGGGATCCGTGTCCTGAATCAGCTCCAGCAGCGCCACCGCCTTGGCGGCCCGCAGCATCAGCTCGCTGCCCTCCCCGGTGCATTGCGCCTGAATCCGGGCCATCGAGGCCTGGGTGTCGGCATCGAGGGCGGTGTACTGCACCTCGTAGACCCGATCGAGGCTCACGAGCGTGCCGATTGGTGCCTCGGCCAGTTGCTGCGTACGGAACAACTCACCCAGCAGCTGCAACAGCCCGCGGATCGCCTGGTCGTCCCCCTGGGCACGGCTGGAGCGGGTGCGCAGCACCGAAGTGATCCGCAGAATCAGCTCGATTTGCCCCGGCAACAGCGGGTAGACATCGACGAACTCATCGGCCGTGGTGTCCTCGCAGCCATAGGCGTAGAGCTTGAGATCGGCGCGATGGCGATCAAACAGCTCCCTGAGCTCCGCCGCACCCTCAGTTGTCTTGGCAAGGATGCGCTGGTGCACCACGTCGCGGATGTTGGTGGGCGCCAGATGCACCTGCAGCTGGGGCGGGAAGCGGTCCTTCGCCCACGCCAGGAAGGTGTCGCCGGCCGCCTCATCGAGCTTCTGCTGCCCCAGCGCCAGCAGCCAGGCCTTGCCGCGCAGGGTGGATCCCAGGGCCGAGGCGAAGGCGCGCAGGCGGTCGGTGCGGTCCGTGTTGTTCAACACGTACTGCGACACCTCGTCGATCACCAGAAACAAGGTGGCATTGGGATTGCGGTGCTTGAGCATGTCCCGGATCGCCTTCACCACGTCTTCTGGTGAATCGCGCCGCTGATGCGTGCCCGCCCGGCTCTCAAACCAGGCCATCGGATCCCGATAGAGCTCGGGGAATAGCTCTGAGAGCACCAGCGAGAACTGCTCCTCGGCGAGTTGCTGATCCTTCACCGCACTCCAGGGTTCCCCGAGGGTCTGCTCCGCCTTCTCGAGGAATTGCGGCCAGTGGCCATCACGCTCCAGCTTGAGCTCGAAGTCGGCCACCAAGGGCTCGGTGGAGCAGTAGCCCAGGCGCTTCTGCACCTGGCCAAGGGCGACGGCATGCACGTGCTCGTTGTCGCGGGCGACGCTGCCGATGTCAAACACCACAGCCATCGGATCGATCTTCTGCCGCAGCGCCTTCCAGGCATCCCTGAACTCATGGGCCAGCTCGGAGGTGTCTCGCTTGAGCCAGGCCTCAGACCGCGACGTGCCATCGGGCAGCGTCTTCCCATCGAGAGCCAGGCCGAGCAGCTTGGCGAAGATCGACTTACCCGATCCAAAGAAGCCCGAGATCCAGGCCGTGGGCAGCTC
>CAIKWV010000628.1 GCA_903831165.1 uncultured cyanobacterium | reverse complement strand
GGTGATTGCTCTGGCGGGAGCCTGGCTGACCTGGCAGTCACCGGATATAGCTCAAGCAGCAGCGGTTCGCACTGGGGGGCGGCCAAGAAGGGTTTGGAAAACTTCGCGTGCGATGAAGCATTTGAGAAATCGCATGAACTCGGCTTTGCTGCGCCCTTCTTTCAATCGCCTCGCCGCATAGCCCTTGGCTTACTATATCAAACGCCGCTATTCTTCACCTGCGGAATCAGTATCGGCACGGCTCCAAGGCCAACCTGCCCAGACTCAGTAATAAACAGTCCTGGCGCCCGGATCCAAGGCAGGAGCCTTGATGGTCAAGTACGGCCTTCTTGATCCGCCTGCGGGATGGCGGCGGGAGTGCCCTGGTGGTTTCAACCAGAGCTGTAGGCCCAACCAAGCGGCACGATGAAGACGCTGACTGATGGCAGGATTTGCAGAGATCCATGGTCCAGGTGACGAACACGAAGGTTGCTCTGGGTGAACATCTTCAGGGCGCACAGTCCTGGCTGATGGCTCCCGTCTTGCCAGCCCGTTCCCTCTCCCCACCAGTCCCCGCAAACCCATAAAAAAGCCCCCTGGAAGAGGGGGCTGATGGGGCCTTGCGGCGACAGGGTTCGGCTTATTTGCCGATGGAGTCGACAGCCTGGCGTGACTGGCTGAGGATCGATCCCTTGAGGGGGATATAGCCAAGCACTTCACCGCGGAACTGGGTGGTGTTGCTGAGCAGATGCTCCATCGCCTTCTGAATCGCTTCGGCCTTCTCACCGTTGCCGGTTTTGTAGGCCAGGATCCAGGAGAGGGTGGAGATGGGGTAGCTGGTTTCACCGGCGGGATTGGGATCTTCACCGGCCAACATGGCGTCCAGGCGGATGTTGTTCAGAGCGGCGCCGCCGCTCTTGGCGCTGGGCTTGATGAAGCGACCGGCCTTGTTTTGAACAGCGGCGGCCTTGATTTTGCCTTTGACGAAGGCATCGCTGATGTAGCCGATCGATCCGGGGGTGTTGCTGATCGTGCCGGCCACACCTTCATTGCCCTTGCCGCCGACGCCAACGGGCCATTTGACGGCCTTGCCCTCGCCCACCTTGCTCTTCCACTCCGAGGAGAAGGCGGAGAGGGAGTTGGTGAACGCGAAGGTGGTACCGGAGCCATCCGAACGGTGCACCACTTTGATGGGGCCGCTGCCGCACTTGAGCTCTTCCCAGTTGTCGATCGTGCCCAGGAAGATGCCGGCCACCTGTTGCTGGGTCAGCTTGAGCGCCGGGCAGCTGGGGTTGTTGTAGGCCACGGCGATCGTGCCGCCGGTGGCGGGGAACTGAACCACGCCCCGCTTCACCTTGGCGGCCTCGGCGGGCTTGATCGGTTCATCGGTGGCGCCGAAATCGACGGTACCGGCGACGAACTGCCGCACGCCGGCGCCTGAACCGACCGACTGATAGTTGACCTTGATGCCCTTGTTGGCGAGGCCGGCAAACGAGGCCTGATAGAAGGGGGCGGGGAAGGTGGCCCCGGCACCGTTGATGGTGGCGGCCGCCAGGGCTGCGGCGGAGATGGCCAGTCCGCCGCCAAAGGTGGCGGTGGTGCCGAGGATCAGGGCCTTCTTCGCGAAGGTCATTGCAATGCCAAGGATGGAGCCATACCTGGTTAGCCGGCTGGCGCCCCCTGGGTCGTTATGGCTTGTTTAAGAGCCGCTCAAGATCCGCTCCTGAGGCGGCGTCGTTGCCCCCTCCGCAAGGCCTCAGCGTCCCAGGAATGGCCAGCGGCCCAGGCCCCCGGGTGCGCACTCCCGCAGCAGTTCCCGCCAGAGTTGGCTGCGGCGCTGGGGTCGCTGCAGATCCAGTGCTTGCAGGCGCCAGCGCTGCCAGCAAAGGCTGACGTCCCGTTCCAGTAGCTCTCTCAGTGCCGGCAGATCGGCCAGGCCGGCCGCCGGCAGCTGGTCGTCAATCGCCTGCCGCAGCACGTCCAGGTCGTGCAGTTCCCCCAGCAGGTCCTGAAGCCCCCGGAAGCGTTCGGCCCAGGCTCGGCAGCGGTGGCCTGTCAGGGGCAGCAGATTTTCGAGGGCATAGCGGGCGTGTTTGCAGCGCTTGCGCAGATCGTGCACGTCTTCGACGGGCCCCGTGGGTTCCAGCACCGACCAGCCCGGATGCTGAAAGATCGCCACCAGCTCGGGGGCCTGCCACTCAAGCAACCACTGCCGTAGCGGCTGTTGCCCCAGGGTCGTGTAGCGGGGCGTTCTCTGCCAGCGCTGCAGCTTGGCCAGGAGGTTCAAATAACTGCCGCTGCACAGCGTTTTCTCCACCTGGTTCTGGCTCTGCTGGCGTTCCCGCTGCAGCTGACGCAGCACCGGTTTCAGCAACTGGCGCTCCTCCTGGGGCAATCGGGGCAGCACGTTGCCCTGCAGATGGCTGCGCAGCACATCGAGATCCCGGGCCAGACCCAGGCGCCTCGCCACCCGGGCGATGCGTTGATCCCGCACCGCCTCCGGCAGCTCCAGGGCCGGGGCAAACTGCTGCAGCGCCGTGCGCAGCCGACGCATCGCCACCCGCATCTGGTGCAGGGGCTCCGGATCCCGATCGGCGACGACCTCAGGCTGCAGGTCCACCAGGCGGCGGCTGGCCCGTTGAATCAGGGCCAGGGCGAAGTCACCGTTGCTGAGGCACCGAGGGTCGGCTGGATCCTTGCCATCGTGTGCCATGGCCACGATCTCCCTGCTGAGTTGACTCTGCGCCCGCCACCGCGATCGGGGGTTAAGGGGAGATTGTCCGCAAGGAATGGCGTGCGGCTTCAGCTGTTCTTAACCACCCCGATCCGAGCGGCGCCCTATCCTCGCCCTAGGTGGTGGTGGTTTAGTGGCGAGTGGTGAGATGAGTGATCAGAATGGCGTTCGTTCTCCACTGGAGTCCCATTCCGGTTATCGGGGCAGCGACTGGTCACCGGAACGGCTGATGTTCCATCAGAACCTGGAATCCTTTGCCGAGCGGGTGGGACTGATCGTCGGGCTGCAGAGCAACGGCAAGATCACTCAGGATCAGGCCTACGACCAGATCCGGGCGATCTGGAAGGAGCTCAAGGACAGCAAGGATTCCTTGCTCAACGGCAAGGGCCCCAGGGGCTGAAGGGGCGTGGGAGCAGGGGCGGTGGATCGCGGCTGATGCAGCCCCTGCCGGAGTGCGGGGTTCCGGTTCAGGGCTTGCTTCCTCCAGGCTCCAGCCCGCAGCGGTAGAGGGTGAGTGGTGCCTGGCTGCCCAGGGCCTGGCAGCGCAGCTCAGGGGCCTGGGGAACCTGGAGGCTCAGCAGCAGGATCGTCTCGCCGGGGGCCAGGGTCAGATGGTCCTCGCCGCGCAGTCGGCGGCCCGCATACCAGTTGAGGCTCGGGCGCTCGTCCTGCTGCCAGAGGCGCACCTCCTTGGATTGGTGTCCTGCCAGCAGCGGGGCCAGGCGCGGCACGGGCCAGCGCTCCTGCAGTTCCCACAGCCACAGGGGGCTGGCCAGCAGCAGCAGCAGGGCCACCCAGGTGCCCAGCATCAGCACCAGGCCCCCCAGCTGGCGTTGGCGGCGCTCCTCCTGGCTCAGCAGCCAGGCCCCGATCACCAGCGCCGAGCCGAACACCAGGGCGATGGCGGCGGCGGGCCGCAGCGGCGGCAGCCATCCCAGCAGCGAGCCCAGGGCCGCCGCCAGCACCACCACGCCGATCAGGCCCCAGAAGCGGGGCAGGCGGATCAGCCAGCCGGAGCCCGGAGGGCGGCCCTGGCGTTGTCGATCCAGCAGCCAGGTCAGCACCGGCGCGCAGACCAGGGCGAAGGGGGGCCACAACAGCAGGCTGTACCAGGGCAACTGGGTGCGCAGCGGCAGCACCATCAGGCTCATCGCCAGAGTCAGCCCCAGGCACCAGAGCCCGGCTTTCCGGCGGCGATCCCTCCAGGCCAGGACCAGGCCGAACGGCCAGAGGGGCAGCCAGGGCCAGCCCCCCTCCAGCATCTCCAGCACAGCGCTGAGCGGGCCGTCACGATGGCCCTCGATGGCGCTGCCGATGCGGGCATAACCCTGGCCGAGCCACATCTGCAGCGCTCCGTCGCCGCGCACCAGCCAGTGGCCCAGATGCCAGGTCAGGCCGGGCAGCAGACCCACCAGCAGGGCCAGAATCAGCAGCAGCCATGGCCGTGGCCGCAGATCCCGCTCCAGGGCCCGCAGCACCAGGGCCGAGACCAGAACCGGCAGGGCGGTGGGCGCCTTGAGCAGCAGCAGGGCACTGCCAGCCAGGCCTGCCAGCACCCCCCAGACGAAAATCCGCCGCCAGGAGCCCACGGCGCCGAGCACAGCCCACCAGAGCAAAGCGATCGCCAGCAGCTGGACCCCGTCGAGCATCACCCGATGGCCATGGCGGGCCAGGGGCAGCAGGGTGAGGGCGATGGCGGCCGTGGCCAGGGCCGTGGTGCGCTCGCCGGGCCGCAGGCGCCACTGGATCAGGCCCAGCAGCGGCACCAGCAACGACGAGAGCACGGACGGAGCGAAGCGCAGCACCCATTCCGGCGGCAGGGCTTCGGCGGGAGTCGCCATCGGGATCGCACCCGGGATCACACCGCCATGGACAAGGCCAGCCCCGCTGCCAGCCACGGTGCCGAACTGGCGCCAGAGATCGATGCAGGCCGCGATCAGCCAGTGGATCAGCGGCGGCTTGTTGAGGTAGGGCTCACCCCAGGTGGTGGGCCAGAGTCGCTCCGGCCAGGGGAGATCGCTCGTTTCCAGGGCCACCCGGGCGACGATGCCCTCGTCCCAGTCCACCAGGGGCACGCCGCCGAGGCCGGTGAGCGCCAGGATCAGGGCCAGGAGCCAGAGCAGCAGCAGGCCGGCGGCCAGGGGATGCTGCCGCTTGTGGATGACCCGCCGCAGGCCCCTGTCCATCCAATCCCTTCCGAATGCGGACCCATCATCCCCGCGGCTCCAGGTGCTGAGCTCAGGCCTGGCACTGGCTGAAGGGCTGCCGCAGCAGAAACAGGACCTGGCGGGGTTCGAGCCGCAGGCCGCCCCGCTGCCAGCTGCCCCAGCGGGTCACGTACTTGTGGCCATCGCCGCGGCGCTCGATCGCCACGGTCAGCTCCTGGTCGATGGCGCCGTAGCAGCCTTCCAGGCGGGTGAGGCTCAGATCCAGGACCGGCCGATCGATGGGGTTGGTGCCCTTGTTGATCAGCACCAGGCCCTCGGCACCCCGCTCGATCATCGCCAGCATCGGGTTGTCGATCAGCCGCAGGAATTGCTCCGGCACGGCGGCACCGGCCCTGGCGCGCTCGCGGATCGCCCGCCGGAAGCGCACGCCGCTGCGGATCACGGCCGAGCTGCGGTGGTCGTCGCCGAAGATCAGTGGTGTGCCCCCCTGGCGGCCCAGCACCACGGCTGCCGCCAGCCAGGCATCGCCCACGTCGCTCCAGGGGTCGAGGGCGCTGCCCGGATCGTCCCGCAACTCGGCAATCGTGTCGTGGTTGCGGGCAAAGGTGACGCTGCGGGGATCGTGGACGGCCGCCGGCGGCAGGCTGCGCAGATCACCGCCCCAGGCGAAGGCCCGCCGCAGCGCGTGGTACAGGACAAAGTCGGTCACCGGGGCGAGCTGGTTGTAGTCCTCGGCGCGGGTGTCGGCGTCCTCGATCACCTCCAGGTAGCTCCAGGCCCGGCCGCTGCTGCGGCGGGCGATGAAGGCGAGGTGATCGGCCAGCACCGCCGGTTCCAGGTGCTTGGCCGCATCGAAGCGAAAGCCGTCGACCCCCAGGTCCAGCAGGCGCTGCAGATGGGCCCGTTGGCGCGCCCGCACCCGCTCCGTGAAGCGCAGGTCCGGCAGCCCGCCGAGCCAGCAGAACAATTCGCGCTTCCGGTTGCCATCGGCGTAGCCGTTGGCGTCGCTATCCGTGCAGGGCCGGCGCCCGGGAGCCTCGGGCGGGGTGCGGAAATCGGGGGTGCCCAGGCCCGGGAAGGCGCCCAGAGCCTCGACATCCTGGCCACCGCTGAGATTGGCCATGTGGTTGAACACCACATCGGCGAGCACCTTGACGCCGCAGCCATGGGCGCGCTGGCTGAGCGCCCGGAGCTCGGCTTCGCTGCCCAGCCCCTCGATCACGGTGCTGTCGATCGGCTGGTAGCGCTTCCACCACTGGGGCCCCGGACTGGAGCGCTGCAGGGGGGAGAGCTGCACATGGCTGTAGCCCGCCCGGCCCAGGGCGCAGACCTGGGGGAGGAGGGCCTTGAGGGGCACCTGAAAGGCGTGATAGATGGCCAGCGGCTGCTCCGCCAGTGGGGCTGGAGAGAGCCGGCCGCCGGCCAGGCAGGAGCCGTTGGCCAGCAGCATGGCCAGGCTGGCGATGGGAAGCAGACGCCGCGTCCGGTTCGTGGACCCGGGGCCCGAACCCGATGGCCGTGAACATTTCCAGGTGAACAGAGCCAGGGGCAGGGTGCGATTTTCTTGGGAGTTGGCTGAACAGCGCCTCTGGGCTCCCGCTGCAGCGGGCATGGGGCCAGGTCCATCACCGCCGTGGGGGATGGAGCCGCATCCGGCGGAGCGGCGGCTCCGTTGCGGAGCGGTCGTTCTGTCAACGCTCACGAGCATGCCGAAGTACGACTCCGGCGACAGCTCCGGCCTGGTTGCTAGCCGGATGCTGCGCCTCTGAACCAGGGATGTTGGCTGGCCCAGGGACGCAAGACAAGGTGGTCGCGTGAGGATGTCCCACCGACATTCAGGGACAACCGCCTGAGGTCCGAACTCCGGATCGGATCGCCCCCGGCACCATCACCGCACGCGGGCTGGTCACCGGGCCCGCGATAGCAGTGACGGCATTGCGGCGCGTGTCGGGACCGGAGCCAGTCGGGACACTGGTGGCTGGTCTGTTTGGACTCCCGGTCACAGCACCGGGACAAGTTTGCGCGATTTTTGCATGGCTGCAGATTAAGGCAATTGATGATGTAGCTAATCACATCAGGAGCCGCTATGCAATCTTGGCGCACAAGCAGCCAATCGTTGTTGTTGAAATCTGATCGACGCACCAGGGACAGTCCCCTCCGGTGAGTAGGCCTTCAGCTTCGCCGCGATCGGTTCCTTCGTTCTGGCACCGCTTGGAAAGCTAGTCTCAGTCTCGGTTCTGGCCCCGGACCTGAGTCTTTTCCTGCTGGGGGGGTTGGCGATGAAGTGGTTACGGTCTTCGTCAAGGGCCAGGTTTTGCGATTTGGCGATTGTTAATGCATTTACTTGCTTCAAGTGGCTCGATGTATCGAAAAGCGAAGTTTTAGCGGCCCAGCGCTCAAGGTAAATGTGCATCACGCTGAAGGTGCGAATATCGCGGCAAGAGCCATTAGGATTGCTGTACAAATGCTGTCCGCCAACAGCGTTCATGGTCCAAGCCTCTGGCAAGGTCCAGCCCTTTTTAACCTTCATTGAGCACCAACGATGAATGAGCGACTCCGGATGATGCAGCGTCAGCCACGGCGCATCACTATCACCCTCAGCTATCACGTGCATGAAGCCCTGTTGACACGCTCGGAAGAGGAGGGGCGATCGGTCTCCAACCTCTGTGCTTTTCTGCTGGAGGATTCCCTGCGCCATCCTGCAGTCCCGCCAACTGCCCAGGGACCGGCGGCCACCGATGCCATGGGGTTGACCCCGTCCTATGCCGTCGAAAGCAAGATCCGCGGCAATGGCGACCTCAGGCGCGGTTGATGTTGCTGCTGCTGGCCGGCTCCTTTGGTCCCATCTGGGGGCGTTGGATGCGCTGAGGGGCAGGTGCTCCCGGGCTCATCCAGCTCCCATTCGCCTTGTTGGCTGGCGTGAGCTTGACGATTTCCGTTGCGCCACGGCTGCGACGCCCCGCGATCCACGTCAGCAACTGGGCGCCACGCCGTCATGGCTGTGCCGCGCCGCTGCTGCCCTGCTGGCCTCGGCTCGCCCCTCTACCCCCGGAGCCCCATGAACCAGGCGGCAACGAGAGCAGGGGCGCAGTGCAGGAAATAAGGAAATACAACTTATACGCTTTTTCATGATTTGACGCGTTTGCTGCTAATGCAGGCCACTGACCATGAGTTTCGGTGTTCGCCTATGCGTCTCCAGGCTATACATTCCCTGCGCTTTTGCGATAGGCTTGGCGCTGACATGCTGTAACGCTGGCGTACGGCAATTTCTCCTGTTTAGAGGCGAAACCCTTCGAGCAGTAGCAACGCACAGTCCGCAGGGACGGAGGCTGACGGCGCAAGCGCCAAGGTGAAGAACATTCAGAATTGCCGCAATAGGAACACGGATGTGCAGCAGAGTGCAGTGCGATAATCCGTGTAAACCTGAATACGAAGGCCGTGTTATCGCTTTGCGTTTTTGGCGTTAACCAGCTCCCTTGATCTGCAGCAGCCAGTCCCTGTCAGCCCCCAACAGAAGCAACCATGAATGATCGACTCCGTATGTTGCAGCGTCAGCCACGGCGCATCACCATCACCCTCAGCTACCACGTGCATGAAGCCCTTCTGAGTCGCTCGGAGGAAGAGGGGCGATCGGTCTCTAATCTCTGCGCTTTTCTGCTGGAGGAATCCCTGCGCCATCCAGCGATCTTGCCGCTGGCCCAGGCATCGGCGGCGGCCCCGGAGGGAATGGTGGTGACCCCGTCCCATGCCTTCGAGAAAAAAGTTTGCGGCAATGGCCATCTCAGTGGTGCTTGATGGCGTGCATCCTTGCTGCCCATGCTCTTCGGCCCGATCGGCTTTGGGGCTGACGCTCAGGTGTCGTCAATCCCTTCCACTGTCGATCAAGCCAGCCGGTCTTCAGGCCAGTTGTCCATCAGCCAGATGCTCGACGGATGTCCTGGCCGCAGACTTCTGCGGTCAGGACTTTTTTCTGCCCTCCAGTCAGGTTCTGGTGCAGTCAGCGGAAACCTCGGATCGGTTGTTGCAAGGGGCCGCCCGCTGCGGCCGTTCGCCTGGGGATCTCGCCCAGCATCTGATCAGCCAGTCTCTCGACAACGGAGTTGACTGCCTGTAGGACTAGCCGATTGCCTTCAGGCTGATCTTTCCGGGCCTTCCTGAGCCAGCAGCAGCGCCCTTACCCCGTCGGTGTGATGTCCCACCGGCAGGATCTCCATGTCCACCATGTGGATCCTGCCGTCCTGGCTGCGGATTGCTCGCAGGCTCCGCTGCACCGCATCGTTCCCTTCCAGCACGCTTTTCAGCGCCGCGCCCAGGTCTTCGCCCTGCCAGGCCGGGCCTTCGGCTCCCCGATCCTGCGGCCCCGGGATGAAGGCCGCCGCAGGCAGGCCCACAATCTCCTGGGGGCTGTAGCCCACCAACGCACAGAAACGCGCGTTGGCCATCACCACCTTCAGGTCAACATCCAGGCTGGCCATCGCCAACAGGCTGGTGTGGCCCAGAGATTCCATGATCGCCGCCAGCTCCTTGGCCTGTTCTTCAAGGACACGCAGTTCGGTGATGTCGGTGAGGGTGCCGACCACGACGTGATCACAGCCTTCCTGCAACACCTTGGCCGCTTCCTGCACCCAGTGCTCGCGGCCATCGCGACTTTTTAGCCGATAGATCACCGACCAGGATCCTTGCTCCTGCTTGCGGGCTGCGGCCACCGCCTCGCGGTCGGCGGGGGCGATCGCCTGCTCCAGCAGCTGGGGTTGTTGACAGACCTCTGCGGGAGTCCAGCCGCAGATGGCCCGGATGCGTTCACTCATGAACAGCAACTTCTGCAGGGAGGGATCCTTTTTCCACACGGCCACCTCCAGGGCAATCGTCAGGCAGGTGAACTCACTCAGGGCCGCCTCCGCCGCCCGGCGCAGTTCCACCAGTTCAGAGACATCCGTCAGCGAGATGATCACCCCCAGGCGCTTGCCGTCCCGTTCCTGGTACGGCATGAACTGCACCAGATAGGACACCTCTTCACTGCTGGCCTCGATGCTCTGGCGCTGGCCACTTTCCAGCACCTCTAGCAGTGTTTCCCGCAGCTCCAGCAGCGGCACCGTGGTCGGTACGCCGACCAGCGGCTGGCCGATGTCGCTGGGAACGAGCCCGAACACCCGCACCGCCAGGGGGGAGAAGCGGGTGACGCGCAGATTGCGGTCCAGGATCACCATGCCCTGGCTGAGAGAGGCCTGGATGTTCTCCAGGTCGATGTTGAGCCGCTCCATCTGATCACTGCGGGTTCGCAGCTGCTGGTTCAGGGTGGCCAGCTCTTCGTTGGTGGCTTGCAGTTCTTCATTCGAAGCCTCCAGCTCTTCGTTCGAGGCCTGCAGCTCCTCGGAGGAGGCCTGCAGCTCTTCGGAGGAGGCCTCCAGTTCTTCGTTGGCCTGCTCCAGGTCGCTCAACGAGCGTTGCAGGCTGTTCTGACTGCTGAGCAGTTCCTTTTCCAACCGCTCGATTTCCCGGCCGAAGGCGCTGTCGCGTTCGCCGCTTTCGTCAGCGCCGGGCGCCCCATGGATGGATCCAGCCTGCTTCTCGAAGGACAGCAAGGTGAGGCTGCGTTCGCCGACCTGCAACGGGGCGGCGCTCAGGTGGATCGGCTCGTCGAGGTCATCGAGCTGGATCAATCTGCTGCTGGCCCTGATGCCATCGGCCCGCACCAGCAGGAGCAGCACCCGTGCTTCGGCCTGCAACTCAGGGCGCAGAAAGGCCGAGGCCAGGGCCGTCATCCGGCCCTCCGGCAGGCGGCAGTAGGGACTGACGTCGCCGATCACCTGCACCAGCTCATGGCTCTGGTCCAGGACCAGACCCGGGGTCGAGAGCTGGCGAACCAGGGATTCGAGCAGCGCTACATGCTGCTCCGGCACGGTGGAGCTCACCGTGGCCTTCTGACCGCTGTGTCCGCTTGGTCGTTGGAACGAGATCGACGGCAGCGGCATCACAGGGGAATGCGCCTTGCGTGGTGCCACGGTCCTGAGGAACAGCCGTTGGGGGGCATTGGCGGTGCTGAAGCCGTGGATGTGGCGACCGATGGTTTCGGAGCTGCCGAGAAAGAGCAGGCCACCGGGCCGCAAAGCAAAGGAGAACAGATCCAGCACCCGCTCCTGCAGTGATGGGGTGAGGTAGATGAGGGTGTTGCGGCAGGAAATCAGATCGAGGTTGGCAAAGGGCGGGTCTTCACAGAGGTTGTGGCGGGCGAAGACGATGCAGTCGCGCAGGCTCTTGCTGACTTCCACTTCTCCATCCCGCTCGCGCAGGAAGCGTTGGCGCAGCTCATCCGGGATCGTCTTGGCGGCGGACTGTGGGTAGAGGCCGCGGCGAGCGAGCGCCAGGCTCGTCTCGTCGAGATCGGTGGCGAAGATCTTGAGATGCAGGGCCAGGTCGGCTGGATGGCCGAGCAGCTCGCTCACCAGCATGGCAATCGAATAGGCCTCCTCGCCGCTGGCGCAGCCCGCCACCCAGACCCGCAGCCGTGCCGAGCTGATGTCGGCAGGCAGGCGGCACTGCAGCAGCTCGCGCAGGGCCTGGAAGGCCTTGGCATCGCGGAAGAAGGAGGTGACGCTGACCAGCAGGTTCTGCACCAGAGCTTTGGCTTCCTCGCTCTGGGGGTTGAGCAGGGGCAGATAGTCGCTGATGCTGCTGATGCCGCGGATCGCCATGCGGCGCTGCAGCTGCCGGCGCAGGGTCGATTCCTTGTACTGGGAAAAGTCGATGCCGCTGATCTGCTTCAGCTTGGTGGTGACGGCGCTGAGCAGCACGCTCTGGGGCTCCGGCAGCGGTTCGCCGTCCCAGGCCCCGCCGGAGCGGATCATCTCGCTCAGCCGTTCGCCGATCGCGGCGGCCTCCAGCACCAGCTCAGCGCCACCGAGGGCGATCGCGGCCTGGGGCATGCTGTTGAATTTCGCCTCTTGGGGCGACTGGGCGATGGTCAGGCCACCGGCGGCCCGAACGGCCCGCAGGCCGAGGGCGCCATCGGAGCCGGTGCCGGAGAGCACCACCGCGATGCC
>CAIKWV010000627.1 GCA_903831165.1 uncultured cyanobacterium | reverse complement strand
CGAACCAGTGACGTCCTGCTTGTAAGGCAGGCGCTCTACCGCTGAGCTAATCGCGCGCCGCTCCATTCTGCCCCGCCGGGCGCAGGCCGCTCCTAGCCTCCGGCCAACGGATTCGCAGCGATGGCCAGCGGCCGCAGCCACGACCGGTTCACCGGCCTGCTGGCCCTTCCCTACGGCCTGCTCTGGTGGCCCGCCTTTGGAGCCGCCGGCGCCGCCATCGCCGGAGCCTGCTTCCTGTTCGGCGGCCTGTGGCTCTCCCCCGACCTCGACACCGTCTCCCGCCCCACCCGGCGCTGGGGCCCCCTGACCCTGCTGTGGTGGCCGTACCGGCGCCTGCTCAGCCACCGCTCCCTGTTCTCGCACACGCCCCTGCTGGGCATGGGATTGCGCCTGCTCTATCTCGGCGGCGCCATCGCTCTGCTCAGCGCCCTGCTGGCCCCCCTGGGCTCGCCCAGCCCCGGCCAGCTGGCCGGCTTGGCCCAGGACCTGTGGCTGCACCAGAGGCCCTGGCTGCTGCTGGCCGCGGTGAGCCTGGAGGCCAGCAGCTGGCTGCACCTGCTCCAGGACGGCGATCCGATGCCCCGGCTGCCGCGCCTGGTCCGAGGGCTGCTGCGAAGCTGCCGCACCTCAAGCCGCCGAAAACGGCGCCGCTGATCGACCAGCTGCTGGGCGCCTCTGAGGTCAACAACAACGCGGCCATTCCTGGATGGCCGGCGCCTCTGATGTCGTTTGCCGGTCCACGGCCCGGCGGGATCCGGAAATGGCAAGGTGAATCCATCCGAACACCCTTAGCGCCATGGCCAGCCCCGCATCCCAGCCCCATGGCGGTGACGGGGCCAGCCAGGCCACGGAATCAGACGCCACGGCTGCGGCCACAACCGCGCTGGCGGAACTGGTGGCGATCGTCGACCGGCTGCGCGATCCCGCAGGCGGCTGCCCCTGGGACCTGGAACAGACCCACCGCTCCCTGATCCCCTACGTGCTGGAGGAGGCCCACGAGGTGGCCGACGCCATCCGCCACGGGGATCCCGAACAGCTGCAGGACGAGCTCGGCGATCTGCTGCTGCAGGTGGTGCTCCATGCCCGCATCGCCAGCGAGGCCGGCCAATTCGACCTGGCGGCCATCGCCCGCGGCATCAGCGCCAAAATGGTGCGGCGCCATCCCCACGTGTTCGCCGGGGCCGAGGCCGCCGACAACGCCACCGACATCGCAGCCGTACGCCGCAGCTGGGAAGCGATCAAGGCCGAGGAGCGGGCGCAACGCCGCCAGCGGGCTGTCTCCCCCGCCGCAAGCAGCCCCGACGACAGCGCCATTCCCACGACCAGAAGCCACAGCGTTGGCGACACCGACATCAGCATCGCCAACGCCATCAGCTTCGTCGACCTCGACACCAGCAACGACACTCCCCCGCACGACAGTCCGGACGTCGAGATTGAGCACAACAACCTCGACAACCCCGAACGCGACGTCAACCATCCGGCCACCCAGAGCTCCTCCAGCGTCGTCAACACCCACCCGCCCCTGAGCCCCCTCAGCGATCGGCTCGCCAGCAAGGTGCGGGGCCAACCGGCCCTGGCAGCGGCCATGACGATCTCGCGCCAGGCAGCGGCAGCCGGCTTCGAATGGGACGACCTCGATGGTGTCTGGGCCAAGGTGCACGAAGAGCTCGATGAACTCAAGGAGGCCGTGGCCCAACTCTGGAGCGAGGGCTGGATCAACAGCACTGGCTCAGACAGCCCCCCCGCCAACCGGGACAGCGCCGCCCGCACCCATGCGGAGACGGAACTGGGCGATGTGTTGTTCACCATGGTGAATGTGGGCCGCTGGTGCCGCCTCGACCCGGAGGAGGGACTGGCCGGCACCAACCGCCGTTTCCTCGATCGCTTTTCACGCCTTGAGGCGGCCCTGGGCGGCGACCTGGGCGGCCGCAGCATCCAGGAGCTGGAAGCTCTCTGGCAGCAGGCCAAGGCAGCGATCCGGGCCGAACAGTCACAGCGGGCGGAGCTCTGAACCCGCCGTCGCTCGCAGCACGCCCCGGCGACTCCAGGCCGAAGGGGTTAAGCCGAAGCTTTCGCGCCGGAGGGGCCCAGCCGAAGAACTCAGATCACAGCCGTCGGACCACCAGGTGTTGCGGTGGTTCCACCAGGCCTGCCGGCCATGCCGCGAAGGGAGCACGGCCTGCAGCTGAGCCCAAAGCCGGGCCATTGCCGCCATCCAGCCTCAATCCTCAGCAGCACTCCCCTTGCCTCGCCGCTGGGCCTTGATCGCTCCGCGGCGATTTTTGGCGGCCAAGCGCCGCTCCTGAGACCCTTTGGTGGGCCGGGTACGGCGCCGGATCGGGGGCGGTGGCGCGATCGCCTGGCGCAGCAGTTCGGCCAGGCGCTTCTGGGCCGCCTGCCGATTGAGCCACTGGGAGCGGTGCTCAGCGGCCACCACCACCAGAACCCCGG
>CAIKWV010000626.1 GCA_903831165.1 uncultured cyanobacterium | reverse complement strand
GGTGATTGGCCCGCTCTGTGCCGTGGCCGATCTGCGGGGGATCAAGGTCAGCGGGGCTTTCGGCTGGCTGCTGTGGGGTCTGGCCCACCTGGCCTTCATGCCGGCCAATGAGAACCGCCTCACCCTGCTGACCAAGTGGCTGTGGATGATTGCCACTCGCCAGCGGGACGGCCTGCTGATCACGGGTCGGCCCGATCAGCACATGGGCGTGGAGGTGGGCCTGGAGCGGGCTGAACGGGCTGGGGACGAGACGCAGGATCCGCAGGTGGCGTCTGTCAGCTGAATCCGCGCCGTTGGCCGCTCTAGGACCAGGTTGTTTGCGTTAACACTTTTTCTTTGTCGCCTGAACCCATGCCACGCCTTCATGCTTGCTTCCAGCTCCAGAAACATCGTCTGCTGACGCTTGTGGTTGGCAGTTCGATGCTCTTCGCTGGCACGCCGGCGGAGGCTGCGGTGCCGATGGGAGCGGCTTGTCTGCCGGCAAGTTCTGTGGCCAAAGAGTGCCGCAACCTGGTGATC
This sequence comes from uncultured cyanobacterium, assembly GCA_903831165.1. Lineage (GTDB taxonomy): Bacteria > Cyanobacteriota > Cyanobacteriia > PCC-6307 > Cyanobiaceae > Cyanobium. Next base: position 4,934 of record CAIKWV010000626.1, on the reverse strand, counting down.
ACGAACTCCCCGGAATACCCCGAATCAGAGTCGCCCCAGCTGACGGTCCAGGCGCTGGATCCGGCTTTTGAAGCAATCGTTGGTCGTACCCCAAACCTGATCCCACTGGCGACTGGTTTCGGTTTTACTGAGGGTCCTGTCTTCCTGAAGGATCGAAAGGGAGCCGGAGGGATGTTGTTTGTGACGGATCAAATTCATAACAGTATTTACTCGATACGTTGGAATGGTTTGGATGCCAAAGGCGCAATCACTCCCGCCTCATGGCAGGCACCGCGACTGTTCCGCAACCCTTCGGGTGTGGCTGATGGTCAGACCCCCGATCTCCAGGGTCATCTGCTTACGGCCGAAACTACGGGGCGACGTGTTTCGATCACCCGAGATTTCGCCCCCAATCTCAATAGCCCCGATCCCCAGGCGCCGACGTTAGTGGATCGCTATCAGGGGAAAATGCTAAATTCACCCAATGATCTTGTCGTCAAGAGCGACGGCTCAGTTTGGTTCACTGATCCAGTCTATGGTTCGCTGCAGTTTCCTCCCCAGCCCGCGGAGCTGCCAAGCAATGTTTACCGTTATGACCCTGTATCCAGGCAGATGAGTGTCGTGGAGCCAAGTTTGATGATGCCGAATGGCATTGCGTTTGGTCCTGGCGAAAAAAGTCTGTACATTATCGATAGTGGTGCGATTCAGGGCCCGCGCACATACTTTCCCTACTTGCCTCATCGGATCTACGCCTATGACGTGAGTCGTGATGGCAAGACGCTTCTGAACAAGCGTCTGTTTGCTGATGTTTCACCTGGATTCCCCGATGGCATGAGGCTGGATGAGAACGGTAATGTTTATGTGGGAACCCTGGAAGGTATCCACGTGCTTAATCCTCAGGGCAAGCTGATCGGCAAGTTCCTGATGGCGAAGCAGACTGCAAATCTGACTTTTGGTGGTGCTGATAACAATGTTCTCTTCATCGGATCCAGTAACAGTATCTGGGCTGTGAAGCTCAAGACCCGTGGCCTCGCGCCCGTTCGGACGATGGCGCAGCCATGAGCTGTTTAGCTGGTGCGTCGCCTGGAGTAGCCCGGCGTTGTTAGTCCGGGTTTAGGCCTTTGCGGGTCCTTTCTGGATCGCCAATCCATGGGGGCATTGTCGGGTCAATCTGGATTTATCCCCCTTGAAAGGGATGTGCGCCTGTTTGCAGCAGGGTTGACGGCAAAACATCATATGCATTGATGATCATTGTGTGCACGATGTCTGGCAGCCCGCCTAGCGCTGAGTTGACGCATGGCTTCTCATCAGCTTATCGGCTTTTCGGTGGGTTTTGCTTCGATAGAGGAGAAAGGCGAGATGATACTGATTGATCAATTCCTCTGAGTGAAGTCTCGACGTCTCTTCGCTGATGGCCGTCTGTTGTGTTGCTGGAAATTTCAGCTTCTTGCCTCCAGCTGGGCCCTGTGGCTGTGGGTTCCTAGGCGTTTACTGTTGCAGGCCACGGAGCGTGGATCCTGTTCTATCGGCCAGCTAGCCGGGTCGGGTTGAATGGTTCAGTTGCCGAAGGCAGGCGCACTGTCATTCAAGCGAATCACTCTCGATCCATTGTTGCCGACCGGCCCTGTGAAATTGCCGACAAGGGATGGATCAATCGCTTGATGGCGAGCTTGTTTTGACAAATTTGGGAACACGATCTGAAGTGTCAACGAGCCGCTCACGCCACCTAAGGCGTCGTAATTACATGAAATTGTGGCACTGGATGATTGTGATGTTGCATAGGTGAACTGCATCTGGGTTCCTAGGAACGTACCCGTCTCTGGGCTGCCGACCGTGTAGATCCGTGGTTCAAAGTCAAGACCTTTGACTCCCGTGGGTAGAGAGATCTGTAGGGTGAGTGCCGACAGGGGAATCTGGTCGTTGGTTGAGCTGTCCTGGAGCCGCAATGGCAACGCAGCAGTTGCGACAACTTCAAAGTTGCGCCGTTTGATCTCCAGTGCTGCTCCCAACTGTTGATAGTACGAACCTTGTTGCCAAAGACTGTCGTAGCCCCCGCTGACGCCCCAGAGCGCAGAGCCACCACTCACCAGGCGTCGATAGCCTATGCGGGTGCTCTGACCTGTTGCCTGTATCAATGGAACCCCAATTCCAGAACCGGACAGGGGCCGTAGCTCAGCAAATGGTTTTGCATCAATGAACAGCCTATCTGCAACCCCCTGGTGGAGAGGGTGGACGTAGTCATACTCCGCCCTGGTAGATGCCAATGGTTGGGGGATGACGAGCTTCAGCATTTGCACCGGGCCTAGGCGCAGTGCTGTGTTCGGTTCTTCGGCGTGGGCTGCTGGAGTTATTGCGGCTGCACAGCAGTAGATCAGGGTGAACAACCTGGGGTTGTTGTATATCATCTCAGCTGTGACTCTTGCCCCGCACTTTGATGCTGATCGGCAAGGAGATCAGGGCCTGAAGTAAGGCGAGAATCGCACCCCAGCCGAATATGGTTTGCATCGGCAGGTTGAGTGATTCCTGTAAGGCACCTCCCCCAAATGCCGCCAGTCCGTAACCCACTTGGTAGAGAGCAATCAGAATTCCGGCAGTTGATTGGCCGAGCTGGGGTAGCTGTTGCTCTCCAAAGCTGATGATCAGGGGCAGCAATGCGGAGCAGCCCAAGCCGGCCAGGGCAAACAGGCAAAGACCAGCATTGGTTTCACCTGGGGACAGTCGGCTGATGCCGAGAAATACAACAGCCAACATTGCTGGTAGGCCGACGAGCAGAAGCCGCGGTGGGAAGATGCGTGCAAAGCGTGCAAAGAACAATCTTCCCGCTGTGACCAGTGCCCAAAACAGAGTCAGGGCCATGGCGGCCTGTTGAGGAGCGCTGCCCAGGCTGCGGGACATCATCAGACTGGCCCAGTTGCCATTGAGCGTTTCATTCAGCCCATAGATGGTTGCAACGAGCAAGAACACCAACAACGGTGCTCCTCGAATGGGCCTCGGAGCTTGAGCGTCGTCGGTGCTGGCCGTTGCTTTGGGCATCAGCAGCGGCAGTCCGCTACAGGCCCACAGCAACAGCAGCGCTGCCAGCAGAACCAGCAGGGGCAGCACCCACCAGATTCCTGGACCGACCACCAGCGCAGCCAGGGCCGGTGCCAGTGCAGTCCCTAGCCCGAGCAAGGCATTCAATGTCAGAACGGCCTGGTCGATTCGCTGGGGCTGGAAGGCCGCCATGTAGGTGTTCAGCAGGGGCACCACCCCGCCGAAACCAAAGCCCATCAGCGCTGTGGCGATCAGAAGCAACGGCAGGCTCAGGGCCTGTTGGTGCATCACCAAGGCACTGACCAGCAGCACCGCCATGGCCAGGGCATCCGAACCCAGGCCCAGCATCAACACGTTCTTGGATCCCAGGCGTTGGGCCGCCTGCCCCCCGAGGAAGGATGAAGCGATGGCTGCGATCACCTGCGGCAGAAAGATCAGGCCGTAGGAACTGCTGGACAGACCAAAGCCGTCGCTTCCGGTGAGAACGGTGCCAATGGCTGGAAAGGTGACCAGGGCCACACCCTGCATGACACCGGCAAGGAGCAGGAGTTTCTGCTCCTTGCTGTGATCGTCTTGGGCAGTGGGCTGGGTTGTTTGCGGAGAGGGCATGGGGTCAGAGGCCCGGGCTGCTTTGCATGATGCCGCCATCCGCAAAGATGGTGGTGGCGGTGATGTAGCTGGCGGCATCGCTGGCCAGGAAACCGACAACCGATGCAATCTCTTCGGGTTGCGCCATCCTGCCCATGGGGATGGCCGCGTTCAGTTTGGCCAGCAGCTCAGGGTTGTTGAGGGTTGAATCATTGATCGGCGTTGCTACAGCTCCGGGGCCAACATTAACCATCGTGATGCCGTGTGGTGCCAGTTCCAGCGCTGCGGTGCGGGTCAACATGCGCATGCCACCTTTGGAGAGGCAGTAGGCGGTGTTATTCGGCATCGGCCAATCTTCGTGGACGGAAGAAATGTTGATGATTCTCCCGCCTCCACCCTGGCTGATCATCTGCTTGGCCGCATATTGGGTGGCAAAGAAGACGCCGCGCAGATTGATGTCCAGGACCTTGTCATACTGTTCTGGGGTGGTGTCAAGCACTGACGTGCGTGTCTCAATGCCTGCATTGTTGACGATGACGTCAAGTCTGCCGTATTGCGCCACGGTTGCATCAATCAGCCGCTGCAGGTCTTCCAGCTTGGAGACATCAGCCTGCACCCCGAAACTTGCGCCGCCATAGCTGCCGATTTCCTGTTCCAGTTCCTCCGTTGCCTCGGGATGGGAGCGGTAGTCGATCACGACTTTCGCCCCTAGCTCAGCGAGGGTTTGCACAATGGCCTTGCCGATGCCACTGTTGCCCCCTGTCACGATCGCTACCTTGCCTTGCAGGAGGTTGCTGAGCAGTTTGCCGGAATATGGGTTGGTGCTGGTGCTTGTCACGGGGAGCTCCTCGAGTGATTTTATAAATGCAATTAACTTTATTCGATGGTTTGAATCGTTTGCTGGCAAATATTCGCAGACGCTGACGTGCTGCGCATCCAGTCGTTTGTTGCCGGACTGCGCATGGATCGCCTGTGATTACGCGGATCAGTCGTCGGTTCCGGCGAGCCCCACGATCAGCGCCACGATCGAGCGGGGCCCCACCGTATAGGTGTCCCCCGCCAGGGCCGGGGCATCCACCCAGGGCATGATGTCGTCGGGACTGGCGAGCGATGTGTCGATCCAGCGATGCCACGATTCCTCGCCCCCGTCGGCGGCGGGTAGCTGAAAGGTCAGCGGCTGCCACCAGGCGTTGACCATGGCGTGCCAGCGGAATTGGTGGTCGATGCTGGTGATCGTCACGGCGAAGGAGCGGGAGGACTCGCTCCAGTCCGGCTGGTTCGGCTCGACGCCATGCCAGCTGACCTGATGGCGTTGCACCAGGTCGCAGAGGCTG
>CAIKWV010000625.1 GCA_903831165.1 uncultured cyanobacterium | reverse complement strand
CTGGTATCACCGCTGCGGGTCACCGTGAACGTGTAGCCCGTGCTGCCGCTGTCGCCTTCAGCCTTGAGCGCATCGCTGGCGGCAATCGCCAACTCAGGCGGCAGCACATCATCGTTATTGATGGTGCCGTCGGCACTGGCCGTCGTGATGATGCTGTTACTGGCATTGGACAGACTGACCGTGAAGCCCTCATCCTGCTCCACACTGCGATCGCCATTCACGTTGACCGTGATCGTTTTGTTACTTTCGCCATTGGCAAACGTGACCATGCCCGAGGGCAAAACGCCGCCTATAAAATCACCGGCATCGGCCGGATTCGCTCCCGAACCCGTGACAGCCCAGGACGCACTGCTGCTACCACTGGTATCACCGCTGCGGGTCACCGTGAACGTGTAGCCCGTGCTGCCGCTGTCGCCTTCAGCCTTGAGCGCATCGCTGGCGGCAATCGCCAACTGGGGCAAGACGGCGGTGGTGAAATTGAGCGTCGTGGCATCAGTGATGCCGGCATAATTATTGCCAACAAGATCTTTGATCACCCCTGCAGCGAGCTGAACAGAATATGTCGAATTAGCAACCAGCCCAATGGCGGGCTTGATGGTGAGCGTGCTACCAGCAAAGAGCAGCTGAGTAGCATCACTAATGGCGATTGAGCGAACATCCGAACCATTGGTGATGATGATGTCACCAACACCCGCAACAACGGCCTCGGAGAAGTTCAGCGTGATTCCACTGCCAACGGGCACCGCCGAGGCATTATCGCTGGGGGAGGAGCTGACCAAGGTCGGCGCGACAAGGTCGCCCAAGGAGGCAAAGGAATAGGCAATGTTGTTGAAATAAACCGATTCCGTATCCTTGTAAATCAAGTCCAGGTCCACCGAACCCTGGAATCCAACAGAGAGAAAAGAGGTGGAAGCGCTGTAACTTATTGAATAGAGATCAATGGAGCTCGCAAAATAGACCGCATCCAAGGCTGCGCCGCCAAAATAAGTGTCAGAGCCAGCACTATCAATAAAAATATCGTTGCCACCATTTCCACGGAAGACATTAGCGGCTTGATTGCCTCGGAACGTGTCATTTCCGGCTCCGCCATTGCCATTTTCGATCAACGAGCTCACGTTGCCATCAGCAAGCATGGCATTGAAGACATGCCCCCTGGCCGTTGTATAGACTAGATTGATAGAGCTTCCGTTTGACAATGCATAAGAACCAGTCGCGTAACGCTGAAGTACGGCGCGCTGAGATGATCCGCCGACATCCAGGTCGCAATAAGATCCCGGAGCAAGATCAACGCTTAAATTAGTGGTGTAATTGGAAAAGTCATAAGTGTCAGTTCCGGCGCCATCCCAGATGGTGCGAAACACCCGATTGGCACCGGGCGTTTCGGCTACGGTGCCATTGACGATCAAAGCACCGGACGTCGTGCTGAAGGAATAGGTTGTATCGCCCGCATTTGTTGCGTAATTAGCCCCATAGAGACGCTGGATGGCATTGATATCCAACATCATCAACGACTGGGCATAACCCCAGGTTTCGTTCGTATAGCCAATGGCGAGAGTAGCTCCGACATAGCCTCGGTACGTCATGACCGAGTATTCCATCGAGTCGTAGCTGTACGGAATCGCCCCGGGGCCTGTCGTCTCCTGCCCGTGCTTGAGACCTACTGCATGACCATTTTCATGAAGAAAGGTATGGTAGGCATAGTTGCCAACCACGGGATTGTCATAGGAAGTTGAACCACTGCCATAGAAAGAATCACCACCAACCGGATTGGAAGTGGGGTAATAGCAATAGGCAGTACCGGGAGCCGCTGATCGGGCCAGGCGCAGGTCGGCATTAGAAACGACGCCCGCTGTTACGCTTAGCTCGGTATAAGTCAGGCCACTGATGCTTGCGTAGTTCGCAAAAGCTTTGCGAGATGCAGCTTTCTGGGCATTGTTCAGTTCAGCCACCGTACTGATGGCTGTGGCGTCATAATAATTGGATTCGTAGTTAGCCGCCTGGGTTGGGAAGCTGAACGTCAGTGGCGTGCTGGCACCGCCGTTACCCCAGCGCGTACCAGAGATCAGCGCATCGGTTCCCTGATCACTATCGGTAAGTACGGTGTCATAGGAGATACTTTGGACGGCGCTGGATTGACTGGCTCGGATGGGATCACTGCTGAGGCTGGCTTGATCGAAGACCGGCTCAACAGGATCGCCAGCGTCGGCCATGGCCATGGGCAGAAGCTGGACAGACCCGGGGGGAGCATGCAGGCGCTGGCGGCCATCATCGCCAGAAGAACCGCCAGACTTGAACGCTGATCGATCGCTTAAAGCAGATATTTTTTCAGCAAATCTTTCTCCGGCAGCCAGGTCTGCACCTGATCCAGCATAGAGATGGTCATTGATGGCAACGCCCAGCGCGACCAGCAGATCAACGACAATCTGTCGGGAGGACGATTTATTCAGTACAGCCGCATCAACAATCAGTTCAAAACCTCGATCCGGAGTGAAGCCAGAGCCCCTTCCAGACTCCGCATCCAGGGGATCAACGAATTGGATCTGCCAATTCAGGCCCCAGCCTGACGCACCCAGCGCCTGGCGCAGATCCCGGACCTTCTGTTGCCAGAGCGGATCGGCCTCAGGCAAGGACAAAGACTGGGACTCCGGCCCCACAAGGAAGCCCAGCAAGGCGCCGAAACCCTCGTCATCCTGGACCCAGCGGTTGAGCATGGACTCCGTCAACAAGATGGCATCATCAAGTTGCTTAGGACCGCAATAATTGGAGTTGCTCGCTGTGATCGTCTGATCCATGGCTGGAAGAAGCTGCGGATTTGCTTTGCGGTACGACGACCCGCCTCAAGGCTGCGATCTGAGCATCCTAATCAACACGCCCAAGCTGCAGCGTTCATGCCTCAGAGATCACCGATCCGGTTTACCCAGGGTTAACGGCACCAATCCGTCCAAAGGCCAGCACCCCCTCGGAGTACCCGTCAGCCCTGGTCGGAGCCCCGCACCGCCTCCAGCAACTGCCGGGCCCCGTTCGTCAGCAAGGAACCATCGGTGGCCACCGCCATGAAGCTGAAGCCCTGCTCCAGCCGCCGGCGAATCGTGGCCGGATCGAGGCTGATCGTTCCCGCCGCCACTCCGGCCCGCCGGGCCGCAGCCAGCACCTTCAGGGCCGCCGCCTCCACCAGCGGGTGATCCACCTGGCCCAGCAGCCCCAGGGAACCGGAAAGGTCGTACATGCCGACAAACACCAGATCCAGACCCGGCACCGCCACGATCTCCTCGATCCGCTCGACGGCGGCGGCCGTTTCGATCTGCACGATCGTCAGCAGGGCGGCATCCGCCACTGCCGCATAGTCGGCCACCGACAGGCCCCAGCGGGCCGGCGCCAGGGTGGGGGCGAAGCCGCGCACGCCTGCCGGCGGATAACGCAGGGCCGCCACGGCGGTGGCAGCCTGCTCAGCGCTCTCGACCATCGGTGTGAGCACCCCCATGGCGCCGGCATCGAGCAGGGGTTTCACCAGCCATGGCTCATGCCAGGGCACCCGCACCAGGGGCACGGCATCGGTGCCCTGGCTGGCCCAGATCATCTGCTGGGCCGTCTCCAGGCTGATGGCGCCATGCTCCAGATCGATCCACAGCCAGTCGAAGCCGCCCGCCGCCAGCAGGGAGGCCACCGGCGCACTGGCCAGGGTGAGCACCGGCCCCAGCAGCGGCTCGCCTGTGGCCAGGCGCTGCCGGAAGCGCCGCAACGCTGCGGGCATGGCGTGCGGATGGTCAGCGGTGGCGTTCATCAGAGGATCTGCTCCAGGAAGCGGCGGCTGCGCTCGTGATTCGGGGCCGTGAAGAAGGTTTCCGGCTCCGCCTGCTCCACCACTTCACCGCCATCCATCAGCACCACCCGGTGGGCCACCTGGCGGGCAAAGCGCACCTCATGGGTCACCACCACCATGGTGATGTCCTCGGCGGCCAG
>CAIKWV010000624.1 GCA_903831165.1 uncultured cyanobacterium | reverse complement strand
TGACCCCCGAAGCCAAGAGAGCGCTCTCCAGCACGATTCGCGGTCTGCGGCAGCGCTTGCTGGACGATCTGCGGGTCGCGACGGAATCGACGTATCGGCTCTCGGTGCAGCGGATCAAGGAGGCCGGGCTCGATGAAGCCGCCAGGACGAAGCGCAAACGACTGGAGAGCTGGCTCGATGAGCAGCTGCGAGCCCAGGCGGCCGGTGGCCATCGCCGAGAGCGGGTGGACTTTCTGCGGGAGGCCGAACAGCAGGCCGCCTACACGCTGCTGAACCGGCTGGTGATTCTGCGGCTGATGGAAGAGCCAGGACCTTCTGGCCAACCCCTGCGCAAACCAGCCCTGATCAAAGGCGGCTGGGGCAGCACGGCCTATCAGGACTTTCGTGATCTGGCCCGCGGCGTGGTGCGCGATGACCCGACCGAAGGGTTTGGCTTCCTGCTGCAACTGGTCTGCGAAGAACTATCGGAAGACCTGCCTGGGCTGTTTGGCTCGGCCGGCATCGCGGATCTGATTCCGACCCCGGCGGCAACGCTGCGCCAGGCAGTGGAGGAGCTGAACAAAGAGGAGCTGCAAAGCTGCTGGGCCGATGACATGACCCTGGGCTGGATCTATCAGTATTGGAACGACCCGGAGCGCGAACGGCTCGACGCCAAGATCAACGACGGCGGCAAGATCGAGCCGCATGAGATCGCCAGCAAGACGCAGATGTTCACCGAGCGCTACATGGTGGACTGGATGCTGCAGAACAGCCTGGGCCTGATGTGGTTCACGCTCTGCAAGAAGAACGGCTGGGCACCAGAGGTGCAGACGAATGGCACGCTGCAGCGGCTGGAGGAACGCCGCATCGATTGGCGTGCCAAGCGGGCGGAGGGTGAGGTGAGCCTCACGGCGCTGATGCCGCTGGAGAGCGAGGAAGAAAAGCGATGGGCCTACTTCCTCCCTGATCAGGAGATCCCCGAGGAGGCCGTTGAGCTGGCTCCCGAATCCGTTCGCGAGTGGAAGATCCTGGATCCGGCTGTGGGTTCCGGGCACTTCCTGGTGGTGTCGCTGGGCCTGCTGTTAGCGTTGTTCCGGGAGGAAGCAAGGCATCGCGGCCAGCAAGAAGCCCTCGAATGGAGCGAGCGGGCGATTGTCGAGCACCTGCTGGCCCACACCCTGCATGGGATTGATATTGATCCTCGGGCAGTGCAGATCGCCGCTGCATCGCTCTGGCTGAGAGGCAAAGCGTTGTGTCCTGAGATGCAGCCTGAACAGCTGAATCTGGTGGCCCCCAACCTGAGGCTGGCCGATCTACCTGATGATGATCCCGCCCTGGTTGAACTGCGATCTGATATTGAGGCTGAGACAGGAATTGTCGGTGAGTTCACCAGCCAGATACTGCGAGCGCTCCAAGGAGCTGATCACCTTGGCAGCCTGCTGAAAATCGATCAAGCGGTGGATACCGCAATTGAGCAGCAAGAGCGCCGCCTCAAGGCACTGAGTGCCAAAGCGCAGCAGGTACAGCCCGATCTCTTTGGTGGCGCACCACCGGTGCAAGCCGAGATGGACTTTTCGTCAGCCGAGGCTCGCACCGACCTGCAGGAATTGTTGGAAGAGTTTCTGTCCCGCCATTCCAGCGCCAATGACCTGGGCTTGCGGCTCCACGGCGAACAGCTGGCGGCGGGAGTTCGCTTTGTACGCCTACTGAAGGAAGCCTCTTATCACCTGGTGATTGCCAACCCGCCCTATCAAGGCACGGGCAAGATGGAGTCCACTAGTTATGTGGAGCTGTACTATCCTCTTGGCAAAGCCGACCTTTACGCCGCTTTCCTGCTGAGAGGATTAGAGCTGGCGAAGCCAGGTGGGCTGTCAGCCATGCTGACGATGAGGAACTGGATGTTTATCAAGCAGTACTCAGGATTGCGTGAGCAGGTCTTTGGGCGTAGTGACCTGAGAACTGTCGGAGATTTTGCAGTAGGCGCCTTTGATGATGTCGCCAACGATGTTTTGAGTGTTTCAGCCACGCTTATCGCCAAGATGCGCTCGCATCTTGGTCAAAGCTCAAGCCAGATGCCAACGCCTGTATCTGACACGTCATACGATCGTGGTCGAACGGCCCGCAAGCGTTCCGCCACACTCGTCCAGGAAGGTCTATACAAATTTCAGGCGTTGGATCTGAAGGTTGTGCCTGAGTGGCCGCTGGTTTATTGGTGGGATGCAGATATGCTCAGTCTTTATCAAAGCACTGGGCTCATCGGAGATGTGGCTCCCGGCAAAATGGGTGCCAATGTTGGCGATAACACGCGATTCCACAGGCGAGTATGGGAGCTTTGTTGCCTGAATAGCCCTTCTCCATCGTGGAAGCTTTTAATCAAAGGGGCTGCCGGTAAATCGTGGATTGAGCCTGGCGAGATCGCCGTAAAATGGAGAAACAATGCGCTAGAAATTAAACAACGAGTTGTGGAGACTTTTGGCGAAGCTGGGCTTAACTGGAAGATCGCAAACCACTCATTTTACTTCCGGATTGGCATTGCTTTCTCAATGATCGGCGCTAGCTTCACGGCGCGGGTCCATCGATTTCCTAGCGTGTTCGGGAATAAAGGCTCTTCAATCTTTCCC
>CAIKWV010000623.1 GCA_903831165.1 uncultured cyanobacterium | reverse complement strand
GCCAGGCCAGACGGGCGGCGATGGCCTTCTGGAGTGCCCTGCCCCAATTCACCTACACCAAGTTCGTGGTGGTGGTCGACAAGGCGATCAACATCCGCGATCCGCGCCAGGTGATCTGGGCGATCAGCGCCCAGGTCGATCCCCAGCGCGATCTGTTCGTGCTGGAGGACACCCCCTTCGATTCCCTGGACTTCGCCAGTGAGCGCCTGGGGCTGGGGGGCCGGCTGGCGATCGATGCCACCACCAAGATCGGGCCGGAAAAACGTCATGAATGGGGGGAACCGCTGAGCCGCTCCGCTGACCTCGAGCAGCGGGTGGATCAGCGCTGGGCCGAACTGGGCCTGGCGGATCTGGGCCAGGGGGAGCCGGATCCGGCCCTGTTCGGCTACACGCTGGAGGCCCTGCTGGAGCGGCTGGCGACGGGGGCCAGGGGCTGAGCGCCGCGGCCCCCATGCTCAGCCGCAGCGCCAGCCACGCCATCCGCGCCCTGCTGGAGCTGGCCGAGGAGCCCCTGCGCTGGCGCTCGGTGCGGGAGTTGGCCGAGGCCCAGCAGCTGCCGGAACCGTTGTTGGAACAGCTGATGCTGCGGCTGCGGCGGGCCAGCCTGCTGGAGGCGCGCCGCGGACGCCTGGGGGGCTACCGCCTGGCCAGGCCCGCCGCGGCGATCCCCCTGGCCGCCATCCTGGAGGCCGTGCTCAGCCGCGGCGCCAGCCCGCCTGGGGACAGGACCCAAGCGGCGAGCCCCTCTGGTTCCACAGTTCCGGGCCGGATCGAGGAGGTGCTGGAGCTGGCGACTCTGGGGTTCTCCCCACCGGCGCGGCCGGATCCGGGGAGCCGGAATCCCACCCCGCTGGCCGCCCCGCTCGACGCCGGGGAGGAACGGGCCGATTCGGATGCGGCCTCCCGCGTGACAGGCGCCCTGGAGCGTCGCCTGCGGCAGGCCCTGGAGCGGGAGTTGGCGCGCTGCACGCTCGAGGAGCTGCTCCATGACCTGCGCAGTGCCCGGGCCGCGCTCAGCGACGACGGTGGCCTGTTGCTGGGCTGATCCGGCGAGGCGTGAATTGCCGTTGCTGATCAAGGCCCGATCCCGAACCCATCCAGCGATCAGAACGCAGCCCGGCGCTCAACCGCTGATCAGTCCTGACCGTGCCTGCTGGCATGGGCCGGGGAACAGCTGGCTGATCAGGGCAGCTCCCCGGCCGAGCTCAGCTCCGGTCGGAAATCGCAGCCAACGTCGCCCGGTGATGGCGGCCTGAGCAGCAAGCTCAAGGGCGGCGATTCGTCCCGCCGATTTTCCTAAAGTGGGTGCATGTCCTTGCCCTCTCCCACTCCCGAATCCGCCGGCGAGCTGCTGGAGCAGGTGCTGGGCCCGCTGCTGGACGATTTCGCCGCTTCTTTTGAGCGGGGGCTGCTGCTGGTGCAGAACTGTCCCGAAACGGTGTTGCCGCTGGCCGCCCAGCTGAGCCTGGAGGGGCGCCTGCTGGAAGCCCGGGCCGAGCTGCGGGCCGCCCGAGCGCTGCGGGCCGCCGCACCGGCGCCGATGGCCCTGGACATGGCCACGATCGCCCCCTGGCACCAGCTGCTGGTGGAGGTGTGGTCCCTCTCAAGCAGCCTGCGGGCGGCCGGCATCCAGCCTTGAGGCAGCGAGCCTTGAGCCAGCGAGCCTTGAAACGGCAGTCGCGCCTGAGCAGGGCCAACCCCATCCCATAGACAGGGCTCTCGAACCGGCTCCATAGGATCGGCTCCTCCCTGCCGCTGCCGGCGTGTCCAGCCCCGAGATTGCGCTTCCAGGCCCGCCGTCCAGTCCCGGCGGTGGCGGCTCCCTGCTCACGCCCGAGTTGCGACTGCCGGCCGGCGGCAGCCTCCGGGGCCAGGTCCGGGTGCCGGGGGACAAGTCGATCTCGCACCGGGCCCTGCTGTTCGGCGCCATCGCCGAGGGGGAAACGCGCATCGAGGGCCTGCTGCCGGCGGAGGATCCCCTCAGCACCGCAGCTTGCCTGCGAGCCATGGGCGTGGACGTGAGCCCGATCGAGGTGGGCCGCGAGGTGATCGTTCGGGGCGTGGGTCTCGATGGCTTCCAGGAACCGGCCGACATCCTCGACTGCGGCAACTCCGGCACGACGATGCGGCTGATGCTGGGTCTGTTGGCGGGGCGCCACGATCGCCATTTCGTGCTCACCGGTGACGGCTCGCTGCGGCGGCGGCCGATGCGCCGGGTCACGGTTCCGTTGGCCCAGATGGGTGCCACGATCGCCGGCCGCCGCCAGGGTGAACTGGCGCCCCTGGCGATCCAGGGCCGGGCCCTGCATGGCGCCACGATCCACACGCCGGTGGCCTCCGCCCAGGTGAAGAGCGCCCTGCTGCTGGCGGCCCTCACCGCCGACGGGCCCACCACGGTGATCGAACCGGCCCTCTCCCGCGACCACAGCGAGCGCATGTTGCGGGCCTTCGGCGCCGATCTGACGGTCGCCGGCCCCGGCGGCACGGAGGTCACGGTGAGGCCCGGCCCGGCGCTGCGCGGCCAGGCGGTGACCGTGCCGGGGGACATCAGCTCGGCCGCCTTCTGGCTGGTGGCGGCCGCCATCACCCCGGGGGCGGAGCTGACGGTGCAGAACGTGGGGCTCAACCCCAGCCGCACCGGCATCCTGGAGGTGCTCGAAGCCATGGGTGCCCGTCTGGAGATCCTGGATCGCCGCGATGTGGCCGGCGAGCCGGTGGGGGATCTGCGCGTCTGCCATGGGCCGCTGCGGGCCTTCTCGATCGGCGGCGACCTGATCCCCCGACTGGTGGATGAAATCCCGGTACTGGCGGTGGCGGCCTGCTGCGCCGAAGGGGTCAGCCGCATCAGCGGCGCCGAGGAGCTGCGGGTCAAGGAGACCGACCGGCTGGCGGTGATGGCCCGCCAGCTCGGTGCCATGGGGGCCCAGCTGGAGGAACACGCCGATGGGCTGACGATCGCCGGCGGGGTGCAGCTGCGCGGCGCCACGGTGAACAGCGAAACCGACCACCGCGTGGCGATGAGCCTGGCGGTGGCCTCCCTGGTGGCCAAGGGCGACACCTGGCTGCTGGATCCGGAGGCGGCGGCGGTCTCCTATCCCGGCTTCTGGGAGGACCTGAAACGGCTGCGGGCCTGAGGCGGCCAGGCCATGCGGGAGGGCCCGATCGCAGCATGCCCACCGGCGTCGGAACCTCCGGCGCTGGTGCCCCGCCGCAGCCGGGACGGCAGTTTCAGCCTGTTCAGCGAGCAATTCGGCGAGGGCTTCCACTGCGCCGACGGCGCCTTGGCCGAAGCCCGGCGGGTGTTCGTGGCACCGGCCCAGCTGGAGCGTTTCGCCGTCGGCAGCCGCCTGCGGGTGGTCGAGGTGGCTGTGGGCACGGGCACCAACACCGCCGCCCTGGTGCAGGCCTGCCAGGAGCGGGGACTGGCGCTGGACTGGTGGGGTCTGGAGCTGGATCGACGGCCCCTGCAGCTGGCCCTGGCCGATGACGGTTTTCGCCGCCAGTGGCCTGGCCCCGTGCTGGCTGAGCTGGAGGGCCTCTGCAGCGGCGAGCGGCTGCTCTGGGGCGATGGCCGCGCCCGCCTGAGCGAGCTGCTGGCTCGCCTCGAGGGCCGCTGTGACCTGGTGCTGCACGATGGCTTTTCGCCTCGGCACTGCCCCCAGCTCTGGTCCCAGGAATTTCTGGGGGATCTGGCCGGCCTGCTGGCCCCCGAGGGGCGGCTGCTCACCTACTGCTCTGCGGCGGCGGTGCGCCAGGCCCTGGTGCTCGCCGGCCTGCAGCTGGCGGCGATCTGCGCTCCGGACGGCAGCGCGATCGAGCAGCCGAACACCACGACGTCAGCGATGCAGGCGAGAGCCGGAACGAATTCAGATGCAAGGCCTGAACAGGGCGGCGAAGCCAGCCGCGATCGGGGGCTGGCCAGGCGAACCGACGTCAACGCCCATGGGGAAACGACGGGGTGGGATGACGGAAGGGGCGAAGCCGACCGTGCTGCCATTTCCGGCGCAGGCACCAGCAGTCCGACCCGGGTCCAATTCGCGGAACGGGCCGAGGCGACAGCGCAGCCGCTGCCTGAAATCTGGAGTGCCGGCACCGTGGCCAGCCCCACGCCGCTGCCGTCGGGAGGCGTCCTGCGGTCCCTGAGCCCGATGGAACGGGAGCACCTGGCTTGCCGGGCCGGCGAGCCCTATCGCGATCACTCGCTCCACGATTCAGCAGCCGAGATCCTGGAGCGCCGCCAGCGGGATCAAGGCCTGAGTGCCGCCGAACCCAGCAGTCACTGGCAACGGCGCTGGGGGCTGGCGCGGCGCCATCGCCACCCGCGCCAGGCCGGATCCCAGCTGCCCCTGAACCCGCGGGGCCAGATCGGCGCCGAGCCGAGCCAGCAGCCGGAGCAGCCGGATGCCCCGGATGGGCCCCGGTAGATTCCGCCCCAGCCATCCCCGCTCACCGATGCTCGCCGTTGCCGTTCTGGCTGCCGGAAAGGGAACCCGGATGAAAAGCGATCTGCCCAAGGTGCTGCAGCCCCTGGCGGGCTCCACCCTGGTGGAGCGGGTGTTGGCCAGCTGTGAGCATCTCCATCCCGAGCGGCGTCTGCTGATCGTCGGCCATCAGGCCGAACGGGTCGAGAGCACCCTTGCCGGCCATGGCGGACTGGAGTTCGTGCTGCAGCAACCCCAGAACGGCACGGGCCACGCCGTGCAGCAACTGCTCAAGCCCCTGCAGGGCTTCGAGGGCCAATTGCTGGTGCTCAACGGCGACGTGCCGCTGCTGCGCCCCGAAACCCTCGAACAACTGCTGGAGCAACACCGCGCCAGCGGCGCCGCCGTCACCCTGCTCAGTGCCCGTCTCGCCGATCCGACCGGCTACGGGCGGGTGGTCGCCGATGACAGTGGCGCGCAAGACAGTGGCGCCCAAGGTGGCGCCCAGAGTGGCACCGTCAGCGCGATCATCGAGCACCGCGACTGCACCGAAGCGCAGCGCCGCAACACCCTCACCAATGCCGGCATCTACTGCTTCGACTGGCCGAAGCTGGCGGCGGTACTGCCCCTGCTGGCCACCGACAACGACCAGGGGGAGCTCTACCTGACCGACACCGTCGCCATGCTCAGCCCGGCCATGCACCTGGAGGTGGCCGATGCCGATGAGATCAACGGCATCAACGACCGGCTGCAGCTGGCCCAGTGCGAGGCGGTGCTGCAACAGCGGCTGCGGCGGCACTGGATGGCCGAAGGGGTCACCTTCAGCGACCCGGCCAGCTGCACCCTGAGCGAGGGCACCCGCTTCGAGCGCGATGTGGTGGTGGAGCCCCAGTGCCATTTCCGCGGCGACAACGTCATCGGCACGGGCTGCCGCATCGGCCCGGGCAGCCTGATCGAGAACAGCCGCCTTGGCAGCGGTGTGGAGGTGCTGTTCTCGGTGCTGCGGGACGTGGCGGTGGAGCAGGGCTGCGTGATCGGCCCCTACGCCCAGCTGCGGGCTGGGGCCCACCTCGGTGCCGGCAGCCGCATCGGCAACTTCGTCGAAGTCAAGAACAGCCAACTGGGGGAAGGGGTCAAGGCCAACCACCTCAGTTACCTGGGGGATGCGGATCTCGGCGCCGGCGTCAACGTCGGGGCCGGCACGGTCACCGCCAACTACGACGGCGTGCGCAAGCACCGCACCGCCATCGGCGCCGGCAGCAAGACCGGCGCCAACTCCACCCTGGTGGCGCCGATCCAGCTCGGCGAGCGGGTGACCGTGGCGGCCGGCTCCACCCTCACCGACGACGTGCCCGCCGGTGCGCTGGCCTTCGGCCGCGCCCGCCAGGTGGTCAAGGAAGGGCGGGGCTGAGGGCAGAGCCCGCGGCTGACATGAGGCCTATCGAGACATCCCGGCCACAAACCAACGTCGATTCGCTCAACCCCACGGCTCTCTGCCCCGCGATTCAGACCGGCCTCAGGGGCAGGCACCATGGCGCCGCTGCCAGAGCCCGAGCACCTGGCCAGCGGCGTAGTAGCGGTGCTGCTCCAGCGCCTGATCAAACTGGCGCCGCTCCGGCGAGGCAGTCCAGCCTGAGGGCGGGCAGGGGCCAGAAGCAGCCGGCTGCGCCCCTGAGACCACACCAGGAGAGCTTGCAGACGGGCTGAGGGCCGCATCGACCCCCAGGCGCAGGCGGAACAGGGCCTCCTGGCCGTAGCGAGCTCGAAAAGCCTCCGACTCCAGCGGCAGCAGCGATCCGGCCGGCAGCGGGCCCGCCGCCACCGGCTCCATGGCCAGCAGCAACCCGGCCCAGGGCAGGCAGGCCAGACAAAGACCGAACCGGGCGAGGGTCCCCAGCTGCCTGGGCAAGCCGACATGCCTCATGCCAGCGCCCCCTCCAACAGGGGCATCAACTGTTCCAGCGCCACACCCCGACTGGCCTTGAGCAGCAGCAGATCGCCGGCCGTCAGCCAGCTCACCAGGGGGGCGGCGGCCTCGGCCGGCGTCTCCACCCGCACCAGCTGGGCCAGGCCGGCAGCGCCCTCCAGCATCGCCTGGCCTTCCTCGCCTGCCGCCCCGATCACCAACCCATCGAGGCCCAGCTCCCGGGCCCGGGCCCCCACCTGGCGATGCAGCGGCAGGCTCTGGTCCCCCAGCTCGAGCATGGTGCCGAGCACGGCGAAGCGGCGGCGAGGCGTCTGGGGCTCGCAAGCGGCATCGGCCAACAGCTCCAGGGCCGCCAGCATCGCCTCGGGCGAAGCGTTGTAGGTCTCATCGAGCACCTCGATGCCGCCGATCGACAGGCGGCGGCTGCGGCCACCGGGCACCGCCACATCCAGGTCGCTGAGTGCCGGAACCGGCACCCCCAGCTCCAGGGCCACCGCCAGCGCCAGCAACAGATTGCGGGCATTGTGGCGCCCCTCCAGCGGCAGCTGGATCACGACACCATCGGCCAGGCGCAACCGGGGCAGGCCGCCGCGGGCAGGCCGCTCAGCCGAACTCCCGGATCCGGCTTCAGCCCCCACGGCCCCCTCCAGAACCCCAACCAGATCGGCCGCCGGCAGCGCCGGATCGAAACCACCCAGCTCATCGGCCAGGGCCACCCGCCGCACCCGCCCACTCCAGACAGCAGCCAGGGCCCGCTCAAGCAGCGGATCACCGGCCGGAATCACCACCAGCCCATCGGCCCGCAGGGCCGTGGTGATCTCGCACTTGGCGGTGGCAATGGCCTCCCGGCTGCCGAGCCGGCCGATGTGGGCCGTGCCGATGTTGGTGATCACCGCCACGTCGGGTTCGGCGCAAAGGCTCAGCCGCTCGATCTCGCCCAGCCCCCGCATGCCCATCTCCACCACCAGGGCTGCCGTGCTGCCGCTGGCCTTGAACAGGGTCAGGGGCACGCCGATGTCGTTGTTCTCATTGCCGCTGCTGGCCACCACCGGCCCCAGAGACGCCAGGGCGGCGCGGATCACCTCGCGGGTGGTGGTCTTGCCGGCCGAACCCGTCACCGCCACCACCGGCGCCAACAGCTCCTGGCGCCAGAGGCGGCCCAACTGCTGATAGGCCAGCTGGCTGTCCTCGACAGGCCAGATCGGTTTGCCGAGCCGCTGGGCCAGGGCCTGCATCGCCGCCGCCTCAATGCGATCACGCTGGACCACGACCGCCGCCGCCCGCTCCAGGGCCGCCTCGACAAAGCGGTGGCCATCGAAGCGCTCCCCCACCAGGGGCACAAACAGGGCACCGGCCAGATCGCCGCGGCTGTCG
>CAIKWV010000622.1 GCA_903831165.1 uncultured cyanobacterium | reverse complement strand
TATGAACCGGCCGAAGCGCCAGGCTTCCGGGTGGTCTGTGACCCCAAGAGCCTGTTGTACATCTACGGCATGCAGCTCGACTTCTCCAGCGCCCTGATCGGGGGTGGCTTCAACTTCACCAATCCCAACGCCTCCCAGACCTGCGGCTGCGGCAGCTCCTTCGCCGTCTGAAGCCGCCAGCGGATCCGATGGGACACGCGGCGTGGGAATCTGAGGTCCACGCCCTATCCCCCATCGCCGCTGCCATGACGGCCAGCCCTTCCTCCAGCGAAGCCTCCCTGTTCGACGAGGCGATCGGCCGCTACCAGCAGGGGGCCGCCCCCGAAGAACTGATCGATGACTTCCTGGCGATCACGGCCCAGTCCCCGAAACTGTCGGCCGGCTGGACCTGCCTGGCCTGGCTGCAACTGCTGCTGGACCGCCCCAACGACGCCCTGATCTCCGCCCGCACGGCCGTGCGGCTCAACCCCCAGGATCCCCAGGCCCGCATCAATCTCAGCGTGGCGATGCTGGAAACGGGTCAGAAAGGGGTGCGGGAGCACATCGAGATCGTGCAGCGGGTGATGGTGATGGCCCCCGAACTGGCGGCGGAACTGACCGACTCCATGGCCGACGGCCTGAGGCGCCGCCCGGGCTGGCAGGCCCTGGAGAAAGTGCGGACCTGGCTGCAGGCTTGAGCCGGCTGCTACTGCTGAGCAACGGCCATGGGGAAGACCTCAGTGGCGCCTTGCTGGGCCGGCAGCTGCTGGCCCGGGGGCTGACGGTCGAGGCCCTGCCCCTGGTGGGACACGGCCATCCCTACCGGCAAGCGGGCATTCCCGTGATCAGTCGCACCCGCGAATTCAGCACCGGCGGCCTCGGTTACACCAGCCTGGCCGGCCGCATCACCGAACTGCGGGAGGGCCAATACCTCGATGTGCTGCGGCGTCTGCTGAGTCTGCGCGGCCGCCGCGACCGCCTGATCGTGGCCGTCGGCGACCTGCTGCCGGTGCTGGCGGCCTGGCTCAGCCGGCGACCGGCGGCGGTCTATCTGGTGGCCTACTCCAGCCACTACGAAGGCCGCCTGCGTCTGCCCTGGCCCTGTGGCTGGCTGCTGCGCCGCCGCCGCTTCCGGCGGGTCTGGAGCCGGGATGCGCTCACGGCCAGCGATCTGAGCGAACAACTGGGGCGGCCAGTGGACTTCCTGGGCAACCCCTTCGTCGACCTGGTGAGCGAGACCGGCGAGCCGATCCCCTCGGGCTCCGCCCAGACCCTGGCGGTCCTGCCGGGCAGCCGACTGCCGGAGGCCCTGGGCAACCTCGAGCTGATGCTGGGGCTTCTGAGCCGACTGCCGGCCCGGCTGCAGCCCCCCGAAGCCCTGGCCCTGCAGGCCGCCCTGGTGGGGGATCTGGACGCCAGCACCCTGGCCCGCCTCGGCGCGCCCCTGGGCTGGAACCTGGAGCAGGGACGGGGGCCAGAGGATGGCAACGCCGCCCTGGTGCTGGTGCGGGGTGCCCAGCGGCTGCAGTTGCACTGGGGTCGCTTCGCGGCGGTGCTGCACGGCAGCGACCTGGTGCTGTCCATGACCGGCACCGCCGCGGAGCAGGCGGTGGGCCTGGGCAAGCCGGTGCTGCAGCTGGAGGGTCCTGGGCCTCAGTTCACGGCGGGCTTCGCCGAAGCCCAGCGGCGCCTGCTCGGCCCCGGGATCAGCTGCGCCAGCACCCTGGCGGGCAGCGTCACGATCGGCGGGGGCACGAGTGACGGGTCCACGAGGGGCGGCGACACGGCGGGCGGTGTCTCCGGGAGGCCTCAGCCCGTGGAGGCGGTCTCGGTCGCCAAGGACAGGGGCGCCGATGGCTCAATCGGCCAGGACAGGACGGTCCCGGGCATCCCGGCCCGCGGCCCGGTGGGCAGCGCCGAGGCCCTGCAGGCCGGGGCCGAGCTGGCCGACCAGCTGCTGGCCCGCTTGGCTGATCCGCAGCAAGGCCCCAACTGGCGCCGGCAGTTGGCGGCCATCGGCGCCGAGCGCATCGGCGGTCCCGGCGGCAGCCGCCGCATGGCCGCAGCGATCATGGAGCTGCTCAACGACCTGCAGATCGGAGCGCGATGACCCCGCCAGCACCAGCCGACAACGGCGCCCCCAGCGATCTCCAGGCGGCGCCAGCAGCGGCGACGACGCTGCAACGCCTGAAGAGCTGGCTCGATCTGGCCCTGGTGGCCGATGTGTTTCTGGTGATCGCGGCGGCCGCCTGGTTCGCACTGGCGGTGGTGTTGCACAGCCGCGGTATGGAGGCCCCCCTGCGGCTGTTCCAGAAGCTGTGGGAGCCGCTGTTCACCCCGGCGATCGGCCTGTTGATGGCGGCGGCCCTGCTCAGCGGGGGCCTGGGCTGGTGGCAACGGCGAGGGCAGCGTTGAGCGCCGGGTACTGAAACTGGAATCCCTGGGCCAGCAGCCGCTCGGGCAGCACCTGCTGGCCCTCCAGCACCACCTTGGCCCCATCGCCCAGCAGCAGGTGCAGGATCGCCCCGGGCACCGGCAGCAGGCTGGGCCTGCCCAGAGCCCGCCCGAGGGCGTTGGCGAAGATGCCCATGCGGGTCGGTTGCGGCGCCACGGCGTTGTAGGCCCCGCTGTAGGCGGCATCCTCCAGGGCGGTGGCGATCAGCCGGCAGAGATCGTGGCGCTCGATCCAGCTCATCCACTGCTGCCCGGAACCGACCGGGCCACCGAAGCCGAGCCGGAACACCGGCAGCATCTTGCCGAGGGCACCGCCATCGGCTCCCAGCACGATGCCGATGCGCAGGATCACCAGGCGGCAGCCCCCGGGAACAGCTGCGGCAGCGGTTTCCCAGCGCTGGCAGAGCTGGGCGAGCAGATCATGACCAGCCGGGCTGCTCTCCTGGAAAGCCTGATCGAGGCTGGTGCCGTAGTAGCCGACGGCGGAGGCGTTGACCAGCACCCGTGGCGGCTGGCGCAGGGGTGCCATCGCCGCCACCAGGTTGGCCGTGGTGCACAGGCGGCTGTCCAGCAGCAGCTGGCGATGCTCGGGGGTCCAGCGCTTTTCGGCGATCGGCTCCCCGGCCAGGTTCACGACCCCCTCGGCGGCGGCCAGGGCCTGGCGCAGCGCCTCGTTCTGCCAGCTGGCCGGCTCGGCAGGGTCAAGCTGCAGGGAGACCAGCCGATCGCTTTCGAGCAGGGGAAAGGGGTGGGAACGGCGGCTCACCAGAGTGAGCGAGTGGCCGAGCTTGAGCAGGAAGGGCACCAGCTCCCGACCCACGAATCCCGAGCACCCCAGCAGCAGCAGCCTCATGTCGTGATTCCCCACCGATCCAGGTGGCGAGGCTAGAAGGGCAGCCGCAGGCTCCGCCAGCACCTAGCCTGATCCCGCCGCCAAGCTCGCCATGGCCGACTCGCCCGCCCCCACTCCGCCGGCCGCCCCAGCCCCAGCAGCCACGCAGCCCGCTGCCACGGAGCCGGTGACCAGCGCAGCGCCCGCCTTCAAGAAAGGTGCCCTGGTGCGGGTGGCCCGCGCTAGCTACGGCGCCAGCCTGGAGGCCGCCGCCAGTGATCCCGAGCCTCCCAACTACATCTTTGAGGGGCCTGGCGAAATCCTGGCGATCAAGGGCGACTATGCCCAGCTGCGCTGGCGCCGCCCGGTGCCGGATGTCTGGCTGCGGCTCGACCAGCTTGAGGCCTACAGCGCCGCCTGAAGCGCCAGGGCACGCCTTCAGAGCTCGAGCCGGCGACGCTCCTCTTGCAGCAGGCTGCGGCGGCGCTTGGCCTCACGCAGCATTTCGCGGCCGTCGTGCAGGTAGCTGTCCACGTAGCCCATGGTGTAGCGCTCCAATTCCGCCAAGGCGTCCTGCACCTGACTGAGGCAGTGATACAGGCTGAGGCCGAACCCCTGGGCACTGCGGGGACAGGCCATCGAGCGATAGAGGGCCACCACCTTCTCCAGGCGGGCCTGGCTCTGCTCCAGGAAGGTGCAGAACTCCGCCATCAGCTG
>CAIKWV010000621.1 GCA_903831165.1 uncultured cyanobacterium | reverse complement strand
GGCCCAGGCCACCCTGGCGAGCGCGCCGTTCAATTCTGGCGGTCAGCTGCCGATTGAGCCAGTTCTGGCCCCGGATCCAGAGGAGATAGATCGCCAGCACCAGCAGCGCCAGCGCCGTGCCCCGCAGCCAGCTGAGCAGCGTATGGCTGCTGCGGTACTGGCGGATCGCGCCACGCAGCTGATCGCGGTACTGATTCGCCAGCTCCTCGCGGGAGAGGCCGAAGGCGGCACCGGCCCGATCATCCACGGCCAGGCGAGGCGTGAAGCGACCGTCTTTCCCCACCAGGCCGACCATCGCGTACGGAGGAAGATCCCGCACCTCCAACTGCTCGGGGCTCACCGTGCTGTCCGCCAGGGTCCGCAGATCCTGCGAGGCCCGCCTGGCCAGCAGTTCCGGGGTCTGGGCACCGGCGGCGGAACGGATCTCGATGACCGGCCGCCCCTCCAGGGTGACCCAGACCGGCACGGGATGGGCCGCGTTCGGCGCCAGCGTCGGCTGGGTGCCCGGGGTCGCGGCGGTGGAACTGGCTGCCGGTGGAACGGCATCGCTCAGGCCTGGCACCTGGGCCGAGGCCCAGGCCGGCGAGACCGGCAGGATCACCAGCATCAACCCAGCCAGTACCGCCACCAGACGGGTGCCCAGCCTGTTCATCAGGTCGTCAACCACCACCATCAAGGCGGTCGATCGATCGGAAGCCATCCGGTTGCCGCCAGCTGCGGCTTCCGCCCTGGCGGTCCGTTCATCCGCGAAAACGGATCTTTCCCCAGCGGCAACGGGACCGAGAGGGGGTGGCTCAGGCGCGAAGCATTCGAGCAAGGCAGGTCACGGCGCTGAGGGAACGGTGCCGGACATCGGTGTTCGAACCTGAATCAGCAACAAAACTCCGCAGGCCAACCTGGCATCCCCCGACATCTCAGATCGACCCAAGTCGCGGACATCAAAACGGAGCAGTCAGCCATCCTCTCTCATCAGCTCAGAAGCCTTGATCGGCTGGGGAGCGACTTCACTGGTTCAGTTGTCCCAAAGCTCAGCAACAGCCCAATTTGCCCTGAACAATGGTGATCGGATCAGCAAGTTTTCGGCAACACGATCAAGATGGTCGGGCGGATGACCCACAGCCAGAACAGTCGCCGTGAAAGCGGCCATCAGGCCAGGCAGTCGATCCAATCGACGGCTTCACCAGAGGCCCCGGATGATCTGAGGCTTGCGCGGAACGACGGGGTCGTAGGTGCAGGCAGGCTCTCCCACTTCGGCGCCCACTGGCTGGTTGGTCGCCTGGGCGAGCAGCAGACCCGTCATCGGGGCTGGGCGGGACGTTTGCACATCGGCCGTTGCGGGCAGCTGCCGCGATGCATTGCAGGGAGCACCGGCCTGGCCAGCCAGGGAGGCGTCCGGCAGCAGCAATTCGGTGGAGATCGCCAGGCCGAGGAGCAGGCAGACAGCCGAACCGGAGGGCAGGGGCGAGCAGAGCAGTCTGGACATTCTTCAGAGACGGGTGATGGGAGCAGGAGATCGGATCGTTGGCTTCTGTGCAATCGACGCAGAGGGATCAGCGGGAGCTGGGATTGGTGCCACCACCACCACCACCGCCGTCAAAGCCTCCGGCTGCGGCGGCCACGCCCACACCGACGAGGACAACAACGCCGAGGATCACCAGCGGGGAGATTCCGGCGGCGGCTGCAGCCGGAGCGGCCACCAGGGGAGCTGCGGGAACCACCGGCACGGTCGAAACGGCGGTGACCATGAACTGACAGGGGGTGGACGGCAGGTGATTGGGGTAGATGATCGGTTCCCCAGTCGGCGTGGTGGCGGGGAACTGCAGCATCACCGTCTGCCCCGGCTGGATCGTGGTGTTGGGGGGCAGCTGGATGGTGATCTGGAGCCGATCGGGGCTGATGGTGACGTTGGGACCTTTGACGTCAAATTCTTCCAGAACCTGGCCGATGGTTCCCGTGTTCGAGTCGATGTAGACCAGCCTCAGGTTGCCGGACAGTTCTGGCAGCGGTCCGACAAATGACTGGGTGTAACTAGAGAGAGAGCCCACGGTGCCCTGTCCGGTCTGGGCCACCAGCATCAGCTTGGATTGTCCAGGCTGTGGAGTCTGGGCCAGGGCCGTGCGCTGAGCCTGGACCCGATCCAGGGCGTCCGTGATGCCTGGCATCGGCTTCAGGCCATTGCCGTTGACGCGGAACAACTGAACGGAAGCCCCAGGCATGGCTCTGGCCGGCATCGTGCCGAGGCCCATGGCCAGGAACATGGGCAGGCCAACCAAGGGGCGAAGAACCAAGCGGAGGGGTCGGCGGCTCCTGATACCCATCGGACTCTGATGGAAACCGGCCATTCAGCAACCCTCTACAATTAATGTCGGATATTTGCAGCTCTTCAGCCGCTTTCGCTGGCAGCTGTGGCACCGACACAGTCGGCACAAGCATGGCGCCAGCGTCGACTGATCTTGGCTAACGGGACTGATCGGTCAGGATCGCCGCCGCGATCCTCAGGTCGAAGGGGGTGGTCAGCTTGATGTTGGCGGGCGAGGCGGGCAGCACCCGCACGGGCCAGCCCAGCCGCTCAAACAGGGCCGCGTCATCGGTGACGCTCCAGCCCTCCGTTTCCGCCCGGCCATGGGCCTGCCGCAGCTGAGCCACCGGAAAGCCCTGGGGGGTCTGGGCCGCCCACAGCAGGCTGCGATCAGGGGTGTCCGTGATCGTGCCGTCGGCATCGACTGTTTTGATCGTGTCGGTGACCGGGGTGGCGGCGATCACCGCCTCGCCGGAGCGGACCGCCGCCACGCAGCGCTCCAGCAGCTCGGTGCTCACCAGGCAACGGGCCCCGTCATGGATCAACACCCCTTCGGCCTCCGGCGGCAGGGCCGCCAGGCCGCACCGCACCGAGTCCTGGCGGGTGTCTCCACCGACGATCCATTGCACCGGTCGATCCGGCTGGGCGGCCGCCACGATGGCGGCGATCGCCTCCGCATCCACCGGCTGGCCGACGATGCCAATCCAGGTGATGGCGTCGCAGCCCAGCACCGCATCCAGGGTCCAGGCCAGCACCGGCCGACCGGCCACCTCCAGCAGCAACTTGTTGCCGGCGGCGCCCATGCGGCGGCCACTGCCGGCGGCGGCGATCAGCAAATGCACAAGCAGCTCCGGTTTGGGTCGGTCGAACAGGTCCGCGCTCCATACAATCAGCCCGCCCGGCCCCATCTGTCCGATGCGTGCACTGTTCCTGATTCCGGGCGATGCGGTTGACCAGGTCCAGGCCCTGCCGGCGGTGGCGGCCGTCGCCCAGCAGCTGAAGTTCGCCATTCAGGTGGCCTGTGCCCCCGCCGTCGCCGGCGTCTGGAAGCTGGTGCCGGAGGTGGAGAAGCTGATCCCGTTCAACTTCGGCGACGCCAGCCTGGCGGACTGGGCCAATCTGCTCGGTTCGGTGCGCGAACCGGATTTCCAGGTCTGCATCAACCTCGCCGGCGGCCGTCAGGTGGACCTGATGCTCTCAATGAGTCACATCCCCACCCGCCTCGCCGCCGCTGGCTTCTCCGCCACCCAGAAGGTGAATCCGTCCACGGGGGGCTGGCCCGCTCAGGCCCTGGCCGCCTACCTGCAACCGATCGGCGTTTCCCTCGACGCTGAGGCCTTCCGCCTCGTCCTGCCCCAGAAGGTTCTGGCTGAAGCCACCGCCCGCCTGCCCGCCGGCGACGGACCCATGCTGCTGCTCACCCCCGCCGGGGTGCCGGGCGACTGGCCGCAGGAGCGCTGGCAGCAGCTGCCCGGCAGCATCCGCGCCAGCCTGCCGGCACTGCGCAGCCTGGAGCTGGGGCCGGCCGATGCCGCCCACGTCCTGGAGCGGGCCGCGATGGTGGCCGCCAGCGATGTGGTGCTGGCCAGTGATCCCCTCAGCGAGGAGCTGGCCCTGCTCTGCGGCGTGCCGATGGTGGCCCTCGGCCGCGATGGCGACAGCCTGCCGCAGCGACCGGGAGTAAAAGGACTGACAGCCGCCGCCGGCCTTGATGCCCTCACCCCTGATACCGTCCTGGCGGCCCTGGGACTGGCCTGAGCCCTTGACGCAGCCTGGGCGAGCGCGATGTCGATGAGATCGCGGCCCTGGCTGCGCCGATCACCGCCCACATCCCGCTCCCGGCGCCCCTGGTTGCTGCCGCTGGTGGCCCTGGTCCTGGTGATCAACGCCAGCGCCCTCGGCTACCGGATCACCGAAGGCTGGGACTGGGGCGATTGCTACTGGATGGTGTCGATCACCATCGCCACGATCGGCTACGGCGAGGTGCATCCCCTCAGCGCCGCCGGGCGGGTGGTCACGGTGTTTTCGATCATCGGAGGCGTGGTCGTGGTTCAGCTGACCATCCGCAGCCTGGTGACCCTCTCGGAGATGGGCTACTTCCGCAAACTGCGCCAACGTCGCTTCATCGACTGGGTACGAACCATGCAGGACCACGTGATCCTCTGCGGCTACGGCCGCATCGGCCGCGAAATCGCCGCCCAGCTGGGTCAGGAGGGCATCTCCCTGCTGATCGTCGAGATGGACCCGGAGCGCCGCGATGCCGCCGAGGAGAAGGGGCTGCCGGTGTTGCTGGCCGATGCCACCCTCGATGAAACCTTGCTGGAGGCCGGCATTCTGCGCTGCCGCAGCCTGGTGGCGGCCCTGCCCAACGACGCCGCCAACCTCTACGTGGTGCTCAGCGCCCGGGCCATGGCCCCCAAGCTGCGGCTGATCGCCCGCTCCGACAGTGAGGAAGCCGAACGCAAACTGCGGCAGGCCGGCGCCGACCGGGTGATCAGCCCCTATGTGGCCGGCGGCCGCACCATGGCGGCCACCGCCCTCAGGCCGCTTTCGGTCGATTTCATGGATCTGCTGGCCGGATCCGATTGTGAGGTGGAGGAGTTCCAGCTCAGCGAGGACCCCGCCATGCTCGGCGAGCTGCTGAACCGCACCCTGCAGGATCTGCATCTGCGCCGCCGCACCGGCGCCCTGGTGCTGGCAGTGCGCAATCCGGAGCCCAGCGTCAGCAATCCCTACGCCTATCGCGGTAGCGGCTACGCCAGAGGCGGCCCGGAGCTGATCGCCAATCCCGGCGGCGACGTGCAGGTGATCCCCGGCCAGCTGATGGTGGTGATGGGCAGCAAGGAGCAGCTCGCCCGCTTCCGGACCCTGCTCGGGGCCGCGGTGGTCGAGGAAAGCCCGATGACCTCCTGAGAGGCGGCGCCATACGATCGCCGGCGCAGCTGCCCGTTCTTCATGTCCAGCGCCACCCCAGCCCCTGATCAGGCCAGCCCAGGCGCAGGGACGGCCGAGGCCAGGCCGGTGGCCCTGGTCACCGGCGCCAGTCGCGGCATCGGCCGCGCCATTGCCGAGACGCTGGCGGCCGCGGGCTTCACCGTGGTGGTGAACTACGCCAGTTCGGCCGCGGCCGCCGACGACGTGGTGGCGACCATTGAAGCCGCCGGCGGCAGGGCCTGGAGCCACCGGGCCGACGTTGGCGACGAGCAGCAGGTGGAGGATCTGTTCAAGGCGGTGCTGGCGCGGGAAGGCCGCCTTGATGTGCTGGTCAACAACGCCGGTATCACCCGCGACGGGCTGTTGCTGCGTATGAAGACCAGCGACTGGCAGAGCGTCATCGACCTCAACCTCACCGGCGTGTTCCTCTGCACCCGGGCCGCCAGCAAGGTGATGCTCAAGGCCCGCCGCGGTCGCATCGTCAACATCACCTCGGTGGTGGCCCTGATGGGCAATGCGGGCCAGGCCAACTACAGCGCCGCCAAGGCCGGCCTGCTGGGGCTCACCCGCAGCAATGCCGCCGAGTTCGCCTCCCGCGGCGTCACGGTCAACGCCGTCGCCCCGGGCTTCATCGCCAGCGACATGACCGAGAAACTCGACAAGGAGGCGATCCTCCAGGCGATTCCCCTGGGGCGCATGGGCAGCCCTACCGAAGTGGCCGGAGCGGTGCGGTTTCTGGCGGCCGATCCCGCCGCGGCCTACATCACCGGCCAGGTGCTGCAGGTGGATGGCGGCATGGTGATGCGCTGAGCCGGGGCAAGCGCCGGCCAGCAGGTCGGCTCAGGTCTGGTCGACCACCAGGGGCTGGCCGAGGTCGTCGCGCAGGCGGCGGATTTTCTGCAGCAGGCGCAGCCGGCGGCTGCGGGCGGTGATCGTCAGGAACAGCCGCACCGGCACGTACACCAGGGCCATCAGCAGACCGAGGGCCGCAATCAGCAGGAACACCATGCCGTTGGCCGTGGTGGCCGGCCCCAGCCCGGCTTCCGCGGCGGCACTGGCCACGGCCGTGTCGATCGTCTGCTGCAGCAGGTCATCCATGGCCGGACCTTATCGAGGCCGCGCTGGACGCGCAGCTTGACGACCCCTCCTGCCCGATTCGGCTTTCCCCACCGCCCCGCCGCTGACGGGTGTGGGGACGTTGTGGGAATCTGCTCTAACTGTGTTCATTTTTCCGCTCAATGGCCAAGTTGATTCGCTTTTCCGATGAATCCCGCGACGCGCTCGAGCGGGGTGTCAATGCGCTGGCGGAAGCGGTCAAGGTCACGATCGGCCCCCGGGGCCGCAATGTGGTGCTCGAAAAGAAGTTCGGCGCCCCCGACATCGTCAATGACGGCGTCACCATCGCCAAGGAGATCGAACTCGAAGACCCCTTCGAGAACCTCGGCGCCAAGCTGATCCAGCAGGTGGCCTCCAAGACCAAGGACACCGCCGGCGACGGCACCACCACCGCCACCGTGCTGGCCCAGGCCCTGGTCCACGAGGGGCTGCGCAATGTCGCCGCCGGCGCCAACCCCGTGGCCCTGCGCCGCGGCATGGAAAAGGCCACCGCCCGCATCGTGGCCGGCATCGCCGCCCAGGCCAGGCCCGTCGCCGGTGAGGCGATCCGCCAGGTGGCCACCGTCAGTTCCGGCAACGACGAGGAGATCGGCCGCATGATCGCCGAGGCGATGGACAAGGTCAGCGCCGACGGCGTGATCACGGTGGAAGAATCCAAGTCTCTCGCCACCGAACTCGAGGTCACCGAGGGCATGGCCTTCGATCGTGGCTATTCCTCTCCCTACTTCGTCACCGACCAGGAACGGCGCGAATGCGTCTTCGAGAACCCGCTGCTGCTGATCACCGATCGCAAGATCGGCTCCGTGGCCGACCTGGTGCCGGTGCTGGAGGCGGTCTCGCGCAGTGGTCGTCCCCTGGTGATCCTGGCCGAGGACGTGGAGGGCGAGGCCCTGGCCACCTTGGTGGTCAATAAGACCCGCGGCGTGTTGCAGGTGGCCGCCGTGCGGGCCCCCGGCTTCGGCGATCGCCGCAAGGCCATGCTGGAGGACATCGCCGTGCTCACCGGCGGCCAGGTGATCTCCGAGGACCGGTCCATGAGCCTGGAGAAGGCCACCCTGGACGATCTGGGCAAGGCCCACCGGATCACGATCACCAAGGACCAGACCACGATCGTGGCCGATGAGGCCCGCAAGACAGCCGTGAACGAGCGGGTGGCTTCGATCAAAAGGGAGCTGGAGGCCACCGACTCCGACTACGACCGCGAAAAGCTGAGCGAGCGCATCGCCAAACTGGCCGGTGGCGTCGCCGTGATCAAGGTGGGCGCACCCACCGAAACCGAGTTGCGCAACCGCAAGCTGCGGATCGAGGACGCCCTTAATGCCACCCGGGCCGCCGTCGAGGAAGGCATCGTGGCCGGCGGTGGCAGCCTGCTGCTGCAACTGGCCGATGGGCTGGGCAGCCTGGCCGCCGAGTTCAGCGGGGACGAGCGCACCGGCGTCGAGATCGTGCAGCGTGCCCTGGCTGCGCCGGTCCGCCAGATCGCCGCCAATGCCGGGGCCAACGGCGATGTGGTGATCGAGGAGATCCGTCGCTCGGGTCAGGGCTACAACGCCGTCACCGGTCGCTGCGAAGACCTGCTTGCCGCCGGCATCCTCGATGCCGCCAAGGTGGTGCGCCTCGGCCTGCAGGATGCGGTCTCGATCGCCTCGCTGCTGATCACCACCGAATGCGTGATCGCCGACAAGCCCGAACCGGCCGCCGCTCCTGCCGGTGATGGCGGCATGGGAGGTATGGGCGGAATGGGGGGTATGGGCGGAATGGGTGGCATGGGTGGCATGGGCATGCCCGGCATGATGTAAGCCCCACGGGGCCCTTCACCCTTCAGATCCACGCCCGCCGTTCAGAGATCCTTCAGCAGTCGCGCATGCAAGCGGCAGACGATGAGGGCTTTCTGCGGCGGGTCGCTGCACAGTTTGCCCAGCTCCCGGTTGAGTGCCTGCATCTGGCCCAGGTGGTACGTGGTCATCGGCAATCCGAAGAGCACCGACCCGAACAGGGCCACCCCACCACAGGTGAGCGTGCAGAACAGTGGATCGAAGTACCGCATGACAACTGCCCCAGCCGTGGACGGTCAAAGTGGTGTCCGTCCACGCTGGCCAACGACGCTTTCCCATGGTGCACAAGCCCGCTGCCCCATGGGGAGCGGGTGACACAATTCCTTGGCCTCGGGACGGTGGCGACATCACCCCACGGAACGGCGGCCGTCCTGTCGGGGACATGAGTCTCGGGATCCCATTGGTCCAGCCACCCAAGGGCGGAACACTGCGTCTGCAGCTGAAACCGGTTGCGCCACTCCCGGTGGCTCAGTCCCGATGCTGCAAGGTCGCGATCAACCCGGACCCTGGGCCGCCGCCATCGCCCGTGCGTAGGCCGCCACCTGCAGATCCACCCCGGTGATTGCCGTGCCCACCACCACCGCATCGGCCCCGGCCGCAAGGGCACGACGGGCCTGTTCCGCCGCCGCGATGCCCCCCTCACAGATCAGCACGGTGTCGGCGGGCAGCTGGGCGCGCAGTGGCCCCAGCAGATCCCAGGCGGGAGGTTTCAGGCCGGCAGTGGCCTCCGTGTAGCCATACAGGGTGGTGCCCACCCAGCACAAGCCCAGCTCAGCGGCCCGCAGGCCATTGGCGAGGCTGTCGACATCGGCCATCAACGGTGCCCCCAGCTCAGCCGCGGATCGTGCCACCAATTCCTCCAGGCGCTGGCCCTCGGGGCGGTGGCGCTCGGTGGCATCGATCGCCACCACATCGGCGCCGGCGGCCCATACGGCCTGGATCTCCCGCCAACCCGGGGTGATGTACACCGGGCTGTCGCTGAAACTGCGCTTCCACAGGCCGATGATCAGGGCCTGAGGGCAGCGGCGCCGTACCGCGCCGATGTGCTCGGGGCTCTCCAGTCGGACCCCGATCGCCCCATTGGCCAGGCTGGCTTCGGCCATGGCCGCGATCACAGCCGGATCGCGCATCGGCGAACCCTCGGGAGCCTGCACCGACACGATCAGACCACCGGCCAGGGTGGGACGGCCCAGGCGGGCGGCAAGGGGGGAGGGCATGGGCTGGGGCTCAGGAGGCTCGGGGCAGATCATCGTCAGCGGCCAGCCAGGCCCGCAGATCCGACAGGGCCTGGGGGGCGGGGGCCGGACGGGATTCCGGCTGGCGTCGTCCCAGCAAGCGCTGACGCACCTGCTGGGCGGTGTTCAGACGAGCTGGCGCTGCAGCCGGGGTGGAGAGCGGCGGGATCGGATCACCGCTGAGCGGTGGCCCAAAGGCCGCGATCGGAGCCTGATGCCCCGACAGCACGGACGAACCCTGCTGATGGGGCAGGGGTTGCTCCAGCGACCAGGGG
>CAIKWV010000620.1 GCA_903831165.1 uncultured cyanobacterium | reverse complement strand
GGCAGCCAGTCGCTGCTGGCCAAGGCCGAGTTCGACAACCCCGGCCAACGGCTGCGCAACGGCCTGCGCACTCGGACACGGCTGATCCTTGAGGACCGTCGACTCGCCTCGGTGCCATTCACAGCGGTCACCCAGATGTCGGGACAGAGTTTTGTCTTTGCGGTCGGCACGCTGGCGGAGTTGCGGCAGCGCCCGGGCAAGGCCGACCTCGCCGCCGCCGCCAGGCTGCCCGCCGGCACCCGCTTTGCCCTGCAGACACCAGTGCGGCTCGGTCCCCTGCAGCACAACCGTTACCCGGTGCTGGCGGGCCTGGGCGAAGGCGAAGCGGTGATCTCCGCCAATTTGCTGAGCCTGCGCCATGGCCTGCCGGTGCAAGTGCGTTGATCCATCCCTGGATTTGGTCTCCGGGGCCGGGACAAGTCAGCGATTTCCGGTAACTTGCCTGCGGTACGTTTCCGAAATCCTGTGCGCTGGCCGGCTTCCCAGCCCCGTTCTGCCATTCCCGGGCGATGGCAAACGCTGGCTTTGGCGAGTTTGCCGCTGCTGGCCCTTCTGACGGCTTGCTCTGGCAAAGCCCCCAAGGCTCAGCAACCGCTCACGGTGCAGGCGATCACCGTCACCCCGGGCCGCTTCGCCCCCGGCCTTGAGGTGGTGAGC
Source organism: uncultured cyanobacterium (assembly GCA_903831165.1). Lineage (GTDB taxonomy): Bacteria > Cyanobacteriota > Cyanobacteriia > PCC-6307 > Cyanobiaceae > Cyanobium. The sequence continues at coordinate 4,880 of CAIKWV010000620.1, read as the reverse complement.
CGCATCCAGTCGACCAGCAACGTGGTGATGCGGCCCGAGGCCGACGGCCGCGTGGTGCGCATCCTGGCCAGCCAGGGCCAGCGCGTGAAGGCGGGCCAGCCGATCCTGGTGCTCGACAACGTGCAGGAGTCGGCCACCCTCAATGCCAGCCGCTCGGAGGCGCTCAAGGACCGGGCCAATGCCCTGCGTTACATCTTCCTCAATGACCAAGGGGCGGTGTCGACCAAGGACCGCGATTACTACGTCACCCAGGCGATGCAGAGCCGGGATCAGGTCCAGGCCAAAGCCGCCAACCTCGGCTACAAGTTCGTCACGGCTCCGATCGACGGCATCCTCGGCAATCTCGACACGGTCAAGCTGGGCGACTTCGTGCAGAAGGGCCAGGCGATCACGGGGATCGTCAATAACTCCATGCTCTGGACCCTGATGGATGTGCCCGCCACCCAGGCCAGCCAGGTGCGCCTGGGGCTGCCGGTGACGGTACAGAGTCAGGGCAATCCACCGGTTCAGGGTGTCGGCAAGGTCGTCTTCATCTCCCCCTATTACGGTGAAAGCGACGGCAACTCTTCGCCCAACACGGTGCTGGTGAAGGCCGTCTTTCCCAACCTCAGTGGCGAGCTGAAAACCGGCCAATTCGTCAAGAATCGCATCATCACCGGCATGTCCGAAAAGCTGGCCATCCCCGCCCAGGCCGTGCAGATGAAGGCCTCGCAGCCGTTTGTGTTCAAGCTCTTTCCACTGCGCCAGGTGCTGCCCAAGATCAAGGCCTCGCCCCAGCTGTTGCCAGCCCAGAAGGAGGCCCTCGAGAAGCTGCCCGGCAGCACCCCGATCGCCGTGCAGGTGGCGGTGCGGCTCGGTCCGATGCAGGGCGGTGCCTTCCCGGTGCTGGAGGGACTGAGCAAGGGGGATCAGGTGGTGGTCAGCAACACGGCCCTGCTGCGTTCCGGTATGCCCGTCCAAGTGGCCGCCAGCGGCCCCAGCATCTGAGACCACCATGTCGCTCTCCGATAATTTCATCAAGCGGCCGGTCCTGACGACCGTCTGCAGCATCCTGATCGTGCTGGTGGGCTTGATTGCCATCCCCAGCCTCTCGATTGAAAACCTGCCGAATATTGCGCCACCCCTGATTCAGGTCACGGCCAACTACGGCGGCGCCAACTCCTTGGTCACCGAGCAGGCGGTCACCAATCCGATCGAGCAACAGATCAATGGCGTGCCGGGGGCGAATTACATCTCCTCCACCAGCAACATGACCGGCACCAGTGTGATTTCGGTGTACTTCAATGAAGGCACTGACATCAACATTGACCAAGTGAACGTGCAGAACCGCGTTTCCCTGGCGATGCCCCAGCTGCCCCAGCAGGTTCAGGCCACGGGCGTTTCGGTCACCCAGAGCACTCCTTCGATTCTGCTGGCCTATCAGGTTTCATCGACCAAGGGACAGTTTGATGCTCCCTATCTCAATGGCTTGATTTACGAGAATCTCTACTACCAGCTGGGACGCGTGCCCGGGGTCGCCAACATCAGCCTTTTGGGTGGTAGCGATCCGGCCTTCTGGCTGTTCGTCGATTCGGACAAGCTTAGCGCCAACAATCTCACCGCCGATCAGGTGGTGGCGGCAGTCAAATCCCAGAACTCGGTGGCGATCGGTGGCATCGTCGGCGGTCCGCCTGCTGGGGGGAATCAGCAGTTCGCCTATCCGATTCTGGTCCAGAACAATGGCAACCTGATCTCGGTCGAAGAACTCAATAAGTTGATCGTCGGTCGTTCACCGATGGGCAACCTGCTGCATCTCAGTGATGTGGGTCAGGCCACCTATGGCTTCAACAGCTTCGGTCAGTCTGCCGTCAGCAAAGAGGGATCACCGGCCCTGACTGTTGCGGTGTTCCAGACACCGGAAAGCAACGCCCTCGATGTCTCGCAGGCGGTGGTGAAGGTGATGAATCAGTTCACCCAGACCGTGCCACCAGGTGTGACGGTGAGCGAGATTTATAACATCGGTCAATTCATCGAATCGGCAGTTTCAGGGGTGGTAGATGCCCTGGGACTTGCCATCGTCTTGGTGTTGTTGATTCTCTATATTTTTCTTCAGGACTGGCGGGCCACCGTTGTGCCCAGCCTCGCGATCCCCATCTCCCTGGTCGGCACCTTCGCCTTCGTCAAGGCTTTCGGTTTTTCGATCAATCAGCTCACCCTGCTCGGTCTTGTCCTTGCCACCGGCCTGGTGGTCGATGACGCGATCGTGGTGATTGAGGCTGTTTCCAAAAACCTCGAGAAGGGCATGCGTCCCCGCAAGGCGGCCCTTGACTGTATGGGTGAGCTGATCGGCGCCCTGATCGCCACGGCTCTGGTGTTGATGGCGGTGTTCGTGCCGGTGGCTTTCTATCCGGGCAGCATCGGCATCATCTATCGCCAGTTCGCGCTGACGATCGCCTTTTCGATCGCCATTTCCGCCTTCAACGCCATGACCTTTTCGCCGATGCTCTCGGCTCTGCTGCTCAGAAACGAAAAGGCCAAGCCCCCGGGTCGTCTGCTGGGCAGCATCGCCGGTCTGATGGTCGGCCTGGCCTTCGGGCGCTTCAGTGCCGCCTCCTTCGGTCCGATCGCCTGGGTGATCGGGGTGGTGGTGGGCATCCTGGCTGGGGCCAATCTCCCCTTGATTTTTGAGCAGTTCAACCGCTTCTTTGCCCGGATCGAGAAGGGATATGCCGCGTTGGTCGAGCTGCTGATCCGAAAGCGCCGTCTGATCATGGTCGGCCTGATGGGTGGCATCGTGCTGACGGTCTTTGCCTTCGGTGCCCTGCCCTCGGCCTTCATTCCGGAGGAGGACCAGGGCTATGGCCTCGGCATCTACCAGCTCCAGAACGGTGCCTCCCTCAGCCAGACCCAGAAGATGGGCCAGGAAATCGCCAAGGTTCTGGATGACGAGCCGGAGATCATTGCTGGCTCCGTGATCAGCGGTTACGGATTCAATGGCTCCAGTCCTGATCAGGGGGTGTTCTTCTACGGCTTCAAGCCCCTCGAAGAGCGCAAGGGGGCCGATCAGAAGGCACCGGCGATTGTCGGCCGCTTGAACGCCAAGCTCAGCAAGCTCAGCAGCGGCATGGCGGTGGCGGGTCAGCCCCCGGCGGTGCCGGGTTTCTCAAGCCAGGGTGGTTTCTACTTCCAGTTCAACGACCTCAGTAACGGCGGCTATTCTTTCAACGAATTGGACGATCTTTCCAACAAGCTGGTGTCCACCGGTAGGGCCACGGGAGACTTTGGCTCCCTATACACCCAGTTCATTCCCAGTGCGCCGGCTTTCGGTCTCAAGGTGGATCGCACCATCATGGGCGCGCTTGACGTTGATTTCCAGCAGGCGATGAACACCATCGCTATTTTGGCTGGCGGCAACTACTCCGGTCTCACCTACGAAAGCGGTCAGGTCCGCAATATCTACGTTCAGGCTCAGGCCGCTAATCGCAGCAAACTTCAGGACATCCTCAGTTTCTACGTCCGCAATCGCCAGGGCAAGATGGTGCAGATGTCGGAATTCGCTGATGCCGAGCTCTCCAGCGCGCCCCCGATCATCAGCCACTTCAACCTCTACCGCACCATCCTCGTCCAGGGTGTCGAGGCGGCCGGCAAGAGCTCGGGCCAGGCCCTGGCTTCGATTCAATCGGTGTTCAACAATCTCGATTTCAATAACATCGGCTATGCCTTCACCGGTCTGGCGGCCTTGCAGCTTTCAGCCGGCAATGCCACGGTGCTGGTGTTCGGTCTTGGCGTGCTGGTGGTCTATCTGGTGCTTTCAGCCCAGTACGAGAGCTATGTCACGCCGGTGATCATTCTGATGACCGTGCCGCTGGCCATGCTCGGGGCTCTCGCCTTTCTGGCCCTGCGCTCGATCGACCTCAACATCTATGCCCAGGTTGGTCTGGTCACCTTGATCGGCCTGGCCGCCAAGAACGGCATCCTGATTGTCGAAGTGGCCGAACGACACATGCATGACGGCATGACGGCCACCCAGGCGGCCATCGCTTCAGCCGAGTCGCGCCTGCGGCCGATTCTGATGACCGCCATCGCCGCCCTGGCCGGCTTCCTGCCCCTGGTGGTGGCCAGCACCGCCGGCGCCAACAGCCAGCAGTCCCTGGGCACGGTCATCTTCGGCGGCCTGCTGGTGGCCACCGTGCTGTCGCTGGGGGTGGTGCCGCCCTTCTATGTGGTGATCAAGCATCTCGAGGCCCGCTGGTTCCCCGAGCAGGCGGAAGAGCCGGAGGCCGCATCCGCCAGCCACGGCTCCTGACCGTCTTGCTCGGGGCCTGACCGGGCTGGGTCAAAGGGGCTCAAACCTGAACCCCTGGGCCCTTAGGCGTTCCTGATTTGGGGCCGAGCCCAGGCTCGCCGCCGTTCAGGTGATCACGGTGGGCCGCTCCATGCCGGTGCGACTGCGGATCTCGGCCAGCTCGTCGATCGCGGTGATCATGGCGCCCAGGGCTGCCTGGGGATCCTGGTTCAGATCGCCACTGGGAGGCACATAGCTCTCCAGGTACACCCGCAGGGTCGCCCCCTGGGTGCCGGTGCCGGATAGGCGCAGCACCACCCGGCTGCCGTCGTCGAGCAGCAGCCGCAGGCCCTGGCCGCTGGTGATCGAGCCGTCCACCGGATCGGTGTAGGCGAAATCGTCGGCGTTGGCGATCGTGCGGCCGGCGAAGGGCTGACCCACCAGTTCGGGCAGCATCGCTTTGACGCGGTCATAGAGGCCGTGGGCGGCCTCGCTGGCGATCGCCTCGTAGTCGTGGCGTGAGTAGTAATGGCGGCCGAAACGGCCCCAGTGCTCCGCCATCACCTCAGCCACCGAGCAGCCGCGCACCGCCAGGATGTTGAGCCAGAACAGCACG
>CAIKWV010000619.1 GCA_903831165.1 uncultured cyanobacterium | reverse complement strand
GCCGACGGCGATGCCCACGTCCTCGTTGGTGTGGTGATCGTCGATGTGGGTGTCGCCCTTGGCCTGAATCTCCAGGTCGATCAGGCCGTGGCTGCTGATCTGGTGGAGCATGTGGTCGAGAAACGGCACGCCGGTGGCCACCTGGCAGCGGCCCGGGCCATCCAGTCCCAGGGTGACGCGCACGTCGGTTTCGCCGGTGACGCGGTGGATCGTGCCGGTGCGCATGGATCGGGGTGCGCCGCAGGGCGCCGGTTCACTGGCTTGATCATGCCGAACCCCCGCGCCCTGGCCATGATTTGAGCAGGGTCAGCGGATCATGGCGAGCAGCGACGATCGGCGGTTCACGGCGGTACCGGAGAACCCGTTCATGGCGGCGATGCCGGCGGATTTCCTCTGGGGCGTCGCCACCTCGGCCCACCAGGTGGATGGCGGCACCACCGGCAACGACTGGGCCCACTTCGAGCGGCGGCCGGGCGCCATTGCCGATGGGGCCGTGAGCGGCCCCGCCGCAGACCACTGGAACCGGCTGGAGGAGGACACGCAGCTGATCCGGGAGCTGGGCGCCAACGCCCACCGGTTGTCGCTGGAGTGGAGCCGGCTGGAGCCGGAACCCGGCCATTGGGACGCTGCCGCCTGGGAGCACGCCGAACGGGAACTCGCGCTGCTGAAGGCGGCGGGGATCGAACCGATGCTGACCCTGCTGCACTTCACCCTGCCCCAGTGGCTGGCCCAGCGCGGTGGCCTGGTCGCCGGCGACTTCCCGCAGCGGCTGGAGGCCTTCGCCAGCGAGGCCGGGCGCCGGCTGGGCGGCTGGGTGCGGCTCTGGTGCACCGTCAACGAGCCGAACGTGCAGATGCTGTACGGCTATGTGACCGGCCAGTGGCCCCCCGGCCTGCGGGACCGGACCCTGGCCACGCGAGCCTTCGCCAGCCTGTTGCAGGGCCATGCGCTGGCGGCCCGGGCCCTGCGCAACTCCTGCCGCGGCGCCCGCATCGGCGCCGCAGTGCATCTGGTGCTGGCCGAACCGCTGCGGCGCTGGTGGCCGCCCGATCGCCTGGCGGCCTCCGTGGTCGAGCGGGGCTTCAACTGGCCCTTCTATGACGCCATCCGCGATGGCGTGATCCGCCTGCGGCTGCCCGGCTACCCCCGCCTGGAGCAGCCCCTGGCCGAGCTGCGCGGCTCGCTGGACTTCGTGGGCATCAACTATTACCGCCGCAATCTGGTGGACTTCGACCCGTTCGCTCCCGGGTTTGCCGGCCTGCATCAGGGCCCCGGTCTGCGCAGCGATGCCGGCCTGGAGATGTATCCGGCCGGCCTGCTGCAATTGCTACGCCGGGCCTGGCAGCGCTATCGCCTGCCCGTGATCGTCACCGAGAACGGCGTCGCCGATGCCGCCGGCAGCCTGCGGCCCGACTACCTGCGAGCCCATGCCTATGCCGTGGCCTGCGCCGTGGCCGAAGGAGTGCCGGTGCAGGGTTACTTCCACTGGTCGCTGCTCGACAACTTCGAGTGGACCGACGGCTACCGCCTGCGCTTCGGCCTCTACCGGGTGGACTTCGCCAGCCAGCGGCGCCTGGCCACGCCCGGGGGCGACGAATTCCGGCGGCTCGCCGGCCTGCTGCGCCGCCCGCGCCGCACGGCGGGAATCGGGTGCTGATGCCATGATGCCTTCGGCGGACGCATCAAGATGCCATGCGCACCACGCTCACCATTGACGACAGCCTGCTGCGCCAACTTCGCCAGAAGGCTCTCGACAGCGGCAAGCCCTTCAAACAGGTTGTCAACGAGACCCTCAAGGCCGGCCTGAACCCGTCGGTGGTCGCCAGGCGCGAGCCCTATCGTTGCCCCAGCTTTTCGATTGGCGCCGTAGCGCCGGGCGTTGATCTCACCAAGGCCAATCAATTGGCTGCGGCGCTGGATGACGAAGCCCTCATGGAGAAACTCCGGCAAGGTCGATGATCCTGATCGACACCAACCTCTGGCTCTACGCCTCCCTCCAGGAGCTTCCCCATCACGGCCAGGCCAAGCGATGGCTTGAGGACACAGAT
>CAIKWV010000618.1 GCA_903831165.1 uncultured cyanobacterium | reverse complement strand
GAGTACGAGTACGCCTTCGTTTGAGCTGAGGTCAAGCCCCCTGGCTGGGCGGCCCATGATCTGATCCAGCCACGGCTACAGCAGGATTCCAGCAGCGAATCGCAACAGCCCTAGGCCACCACGGCCTGGGGCTTGTTTCATGAATTCGGCTCGTCCCGTTGCCGTTGACCCAGCAGGGTCAGGAAGGCGCTCAATCGGGCTCGGTTGTCTTCACTGGGATCGAGTTGGACTCGGGCGGAAAGCAGAGTCGCCTGATCGAGGCGCTCAAGGCTCTCTCTCTGGCGTTTTCTTTCTCGAGCTGCTCGCTGTCGCTCCTCACCCGCAAGATTTCGTTCTCGACTTGCAAAATATCGTTCTCGATCCGCATTCTGTCGATCCTCAAGGCGTGCATGCGCGTCTCGTAGTCGGGATCGCGTCGCCAGTTGAGCATCGATAAAAACTGTCGCCACCGAGGCAGCGATGAAAACGATGCCCCATTGCTGCTGGAGCTGGAGGTTGTAGCCGGCGACGGTGATGTGGTCATAGGAGGAGAACAGTGCGATCAGGCCGAGGGCCAGGCCGCCGATGGCCTGGGTGACGCCGAGGCGATCGAGGCCTTTGCAGCCACTAGGTGTTGGTGACGATTCTGGCGGAACCGGAGACGCTTGAGCGGCTTCGGGTGGGGGATCGGCAGGGCGGCTGGCTGGGGCCACAGGAGTGGTGGACAACGGTGGGGCGCGGGGCTTTGGGCGAGGAAGCCCCATTCAGAAGTGCCACCCGTTGTTCCGTTGGCGGTGATGACCTGGGAGTTCGCGGGGACCCTTGTCCTTGATGACCCAGATCCATCGGCAGAAGCAGCCGTGAAGATCCTTCGCCAAGTCGTGCGCCCCCGAAGGATCCCCAAGGGCCCGCATGGGCCAGGAACGAACGGAGCTTGCAGGGTCATCAAGTCCCTGCTTGATCGGGAGGGCTCGTCAGTCCTGCGGTCTCGGCGGCTCGATCAGCCGGGCGACTTCCGGTCGATTGTTGCCGGCGACCCTTACCAGTCTGGGACTCGTCGCAGAAACTGGATCCAGGAGTTCCCGTCAATCTGCACACCAGATTTGCTGCACTCCTGGACGTTCAGTCTCACGGGGGCGGCAAGCTCACCCTGTGGAGAAAGCCATGAAAAAAACCTGCTGATCGCCCCCTTTGGCCCTGTCCGGGATCTCGCGATCACACCAGGCCAGGAGCGAGGCTGATTCAGAGCTTCCTTATGGACTGCTGAACAACCTGTCTCGGCCACGTTTCAAGGCCTCGTCGCCACCGGACAACCCAGTATTCATCAGCTTTTTACACGGCCGGCAGAGCGTTTGCCAGGTCTTTTCAGGGTTTTTCAGCAGTCCTCTAACCCACCCCCGCCGCCTCCCAGGCCCTGCCCAGGAACTCCCGCATCAGCGGCAGCAGATCGGGGTCGATGCCATGGCCGCCGGTGAACAGCTGGCGCTTGACGTGGGCTCCGGCGGCCTGCAGCTCCTGCTCCAGAGCTTCGCTGGCCTCGGCGGGCACCACCGGATCCTGCAGGCCATGGGTGAGCAGCACCTTCAGGCCCTCGGCCCTGGGGCTCCAGCCTGGATGGGGATAGCCGCTGCAGGAGATCAGCGCCGCCAGCGGCAGCCCCGCCGCGGAGGGATCGCCGCCGCCGGTGGCCACATCCACCGCCATGGCGCCCCCCTGGGAGAAGCCCAGCAGGACCGTCTGCTGCAGCGGCACCGTCTGCGCCAACGCCTCCAGCCGCTGCCGCAGTGCCTCCCGGGCGTCGGGCAGCGCCTGCCAGTCCGGTGCCGGTGCCAGTCCGTACCACTGGCGGCCCATGCCGGCGGGATGGATCCCCGGCGCCCGCAGGGCCACCAGGCTGATCCCCTGCTGCTCGGCCGTGGACAGGCCACTCCTGGGCAGCAGCTCCAGACCCAGATCCAGCAGGTCATCGGCGTCGGCGCCCCAGCCGTGCAGCAGCACCAGGCGGCGGCTGGCCTGCTCCGGTCCGAGCTGGATCGCCGTGCCGTCATCCGAAGGGGTCTGGTCGGCGAAGGGGGTGGTCATGCCGCTTGGGCTGCTGCTGCTGCTTAGGTTGGCCCCTGAACCGCCCCCGCTGCCGTCATGGCTCCCACGGCTCTCCTGAGCGTTTCCGACAAGCACGACCTGCTGCCCCTGGCCGAGGGCCTGTTGCGCCACGGTTATCGGCTGCTTTCCAGTGGGGGCACCGCAGCGGCCCTGGCAGCCGCGGGCCTGCCCGTCACCAAGGTGGCCGACCACACCGGGGCGCCGGAGATCCTCGGCGGCCGGGTCAAGACCCTGCACCCCCGCGTCCACGGCGGCATCCTGGCCCGCCGTTCCGATCCGTCCCACCAGGCCGATCTGGCGGTCCAGGGGATCGATGCGATCGATGTGGTGGTGGTCAATCTCTATCCCTTCCGCCAGACCGTGGCCGACCCGGCGGTGAGCTGGGAGACCGCGGTGGAGACGATCGACATCGGGGGGCCGGCGATGGTGCGTGCCGCCGCCAAGAACCATGCCGATGTGGCGGTGCTCACCGATCCCGGCCAGTACGCCGACTTCCTGGCGGCCCTGGACGGCGGCCGGGTGGACGCAGATCTGCGCCGCCAGCTGGCTCTGGCGGCTTTCCGGCACACCGCCAGCTACGACGCCGCGATCGCCGCCTGGCTGGCCAGCCGCCTCGAAACCGTCGGTGCCGAGGCAGGTGCGGAAGCGGCGGCGGCCGCGCCCCTGAGCGTGGAGCTGCCGGCCCGTCAGAGCCTGCGCTACGGCGAAAATCCCCACCAGAGCGCCACCTGGTACGGCGAGCCGGAAGCCGGCTGGGGCGGGGCCGTGCAGCTGCAGGGCAAAGAGCTCAGCTACAACAACCTCATTGATCTGGAGGCGGCCCTCGCTACCGTGCGCGAGTTCGGCTATGGCCCGGCGCCCGAGGGGGGCGGCCAGTCCCAGCCGGCCGCGGTCGTGATCAAGCACACCAATCCCTGTGGTGTCGCCACCGGGGCCACCCCGGATGAGGCCCTGTTGCGGGCCCTTGATGCCGATCGGGTGTCGGCTTTCGGGGGCATCGTCGCCCTCAACGGCGAGGTGGACGGGGCGGCGGCCGAGCATCTGGCCGGCCTGTTCCTGGAGTGCGTGGTGGCGCCGTCCTTCAGCGCCGAGGCCCGTCAGCGCCTGCTGGCCAAGACCAACCTGCGTCTGCTGGAGCTGCCCGCTGCCGCCATCGGCCTGGCCTCGCGACGGCAGCTGCGCAGCGTGCTCGGCGGCGTGCTGGTGCAGGAGCTCGATGACCAGCTGATCGACGAGGGCAGCTGGCAGGTGGTCAGCCGCCGGCCACCCAGCGAGCAGGAGCGGGCCGATCTGCGGTTCGCCTGGCAGGTGGTGCGCCACGTGCGCTCCAATGCCATTGCGGTCGCGGCGGGCGGCCAGACCCTGGGCATTGGCGCCGGTCAGACCAACCGGGTCGGTTCAGCCCAGCTGGCCCTGGCTGCCGCCGGTGAGCGGGCTCGGGGTGCCGTGCTGGCCAGCGATGGTTTCTTCCCGTTTGACGACACCGTGCGGCTGGCGGCCGGTCATGGCATCACGGCGGTGATTCACCCCGGCGGCAGCCTGCGCGATGCGGATTCGATCAACGCCTGCGATGAGCTGGGCCTGGCGATGCTGGTGACGGGCCGCCGCCACTTCCTGCACTGAAGAGCCCCCGGTCTGGCCCGCCGGCGCTGCGCCAGCAGAGGGCCGCGCCGGCGG
>CAIKWV010000617.1 GCA_903831165.1 uncultured cyanobacterium | reverse complement strand
CTGAGGCCCACCGAACTGATTTCGGGATGGGTGAAGGTGGCGGCCGGAATCGAGCGGTAGTCGATGCGGCGCTCGTGGCCCAGGATGTTGTCGATGGCCACGGCCCCCTGGGCAGCGGCCGTGTGGGCCAACATCATCTTGCCGGTGACATCGCCGACGGCCCAGAGATGGGGCACCACGGCAGCGCCCGCCTCGTGGCTGGTGAGCACCCGCATCGTTTCATCCACCTGGATGAAGCCGCGGCTGGTTTCCACCCCCACCGAGGCCAGATTCAGGTCCTTGCTCACCGGCACCCGGCCGGTGGCCACCAGCACCGCATCCACCTCCAGGGTTTCCACCGGCTCCTTGGTGGCCATGTCCACCAACTCGATGCGCACGGGGCAACCGGGGGTGATCGTTTTGGCCAGCACGCCGGTGCGGGCATCGATGTCACGGGCCTCGATGAGATGGCGGGCGGCGATCTTGGTGATATCCGGATCAAACGTCGGCATGACGCGATCGAGGGCTTCGATCATCGTGACTTCACAGCCCAGGGCGGTGTACACGTCGGCAAATTCGAGGCCGATGTAGCCTCTGCCGATGATCGTGATCCAGCGGGGCAGCCACTCCAGGTTGATGGCCTCATCGCTGGTGAACACCGTGCGGCCGTCGGTGGTGATCCCGGGCGGAACAAACGGGTCCGAACCGGTGGCCACGATCACCTCCCGGGCGGAATACACCCTTTCGATGCCGCTGCCGCTCTCGCGCACCACCACCTTCTGGGGCCCGTCCAGCCGGCCCTTGCCCCGCAGAATCGTGACCCCGGCCCGCTCCAGGGCCTTGGTGAGGTTGGCCCGGATCGTCGCCACCAGCTGGGCGGCATGGTCGGCGATCTTCTGGCGCTCGAAGCGCACCGGCGCCGCATGGATGCCGAAACCAGCCAGATGGTCCGCGTCCGCCAACTCCCTTACCCGGCCACTGGCCGCCAGTAACGCCTTGGACGGCACACAACCCCGATTGACGCAGGTGCCCCCCATATCGCGGGATTCGACGATGGCCACCTTCAGTCCATGGTCGGCGCCGTGCTTGGCCGCATCGAAGCCCCCATAACCCGCGCCGATCACGATCACATCAAAGGCCAGGTCGTCTGCGGCGGGGGCCGGGGCTGGGGTGGAAGGAGTGGCCGTCACCGGGACGTCGCAAACAATGCAGGCATTGTCCCCCCTGGTGATCTCTCCTCAGGCGGAGAGGGTCTGACGCCAGCGCTCGAGCAGCAGCGGCGCGGCCGCCACCGCCACATTCAAGGATTCCACCGATGGCCTGTGGGGAATGCTCACCTGGTGATCGGCCAGGGCTAGCAGGGGGGCGGCCAGACCAGCGCCCTCGTTGCCCAGCAGCAACAGGGTGGGCCCGCACCAATCGACCTGCCAGTAGGGCCTGGGGGCCGCCGCCGCCGCCGCCACGATCTGCAATCCCCCCTGGCGGGCCTCCTCCACCCGGTGCAGCAGGGCTTCATAGCTGAGACGCAGCAGGGGCAGCTCCAGGGCCGCCCCCGCCGAAGCACGCAACACCTTGGGGGCGAGGGGATCGGCCCCCTCCCCCAGCCACACCTGGTGGACGCCCGCCGCCAGGGCCGTGCGCAGCAGGGTGCCGAGGTTGCCCGGATCCTGCAGGCGATCGAGGGCGAGCACCAAGGGGGGGACCTCGCTGGAGGGGGGG
>CAIKWV010000616.1 GCA_903831165.1 uncultured cyanobacterium | reverse complement strand
CTGGGCCTGGCGATCGTGCAACAGATCGCGCTCACCCATGGCGGTCGCGTTCAGGCCGGCAACCACCCCGAGGGTGGCGCGCTGCTCGAACTGCTGTTGCCGGTGGGAGGCTAGGCCAAACAAATCCACCGCTTCAGCGCTTTCTGGAGCGGCCATGGCCCCCACCGGCTCCGCGGCCTCGCAACCCGGTGCGGCTGACTCCGCTCCGGCTGAAACCATCCCAGCGGCACCCAGACCGGGGAGTCGAAGCGCCGAACCTGTCACGACTGCCGCACGCACCCCAGCCCCAGTTGAGAGAACCCCAGACCATGGCCCCGGCGTCAGCTCCGAACCAGCCCATGCAGCCCCAGCCCGAAGCCGAACAGAGCCACCGTCCGCAGGCTGCCGCTCGGCTCGACGCCGTGCTCACGCCCGTGATCCCGCTGGTGGGCCAGTTGATGGCCCGCCGGCCTGGCTGCCTGTCCCTGGCCCAGGGCATGGTGGGCTGGGGGCCGCCACCCGCGGTGCACCAGGCGCTCCAGCAAGCCCTGGACGCGGCGGCGGCCGATCCAGAACAGGCGGCCGGCCTTGATCGCTACGGCCCGGTGGTCGGGGACCCGGCCCTGCTGGCGGCCATCGGCACCGAACTGGAGGGGCGCTGGGGCCTGGACCTGGAGGGCAGCTCGCTGCTGGTCACCGCCGGCAGCAACATGGCCTTCAACGCCCTGGCCCAGGTGATCTGCGATCCGGGCGATGAGGTGATCCTGCCGGCGCCTTACTACTTCAACCACGTCATGGCGGTGCAGCTGGCCGGGGGCATCCCCATCACCCCCGCAGCCGGCCTGATTCCCGACCCGGAGCGCCTGGCGGCGGCGATCACCCGCCGCACCCGGGCGATCGTGACGATCTCGCCCAACAATCCCAGTGGCGTGGTCCTTCCCCGCAGCGTCCTGGCGGCCATCAATGCCCTCTGCGCCCGGCATGGCCTGTTTCACATCAGCGATGAGGCCTATGCGGTATTCGTGCATGGGGACGAACCCCACTGGAGTCCGGGCTCAGCCCCCGGCGCAGGCGCCCACACGATCACGCTGCAATCGCTCTCCAAGTCCCATGGCATGGCGGGCTGGCGCCTGGGCTACGCCGCGGTGCCCACCTCCCTGATGGCCGCCCTGGCCAAGGTGCAGGACACGATCCTGATCTGCCCGCCAAGGCTGATGCAGCGGGCCGCCATCGCCGCCCTCGGCAGTGCCCCCACCTGGCTGGAGGAGCGACTCACGACCCTGCGCCAACACCGCCGGCAGCTGCTGGAGGCCCTGCAGAACGCCCGCGGCCCGGGGCTCGCCGCCCACTTGCTGGCCGAACCCGATGGCGCTTTCTACGCGCTGCTGGCGGTGGAAACCGACGGCAGCGGTGAGGCCCTGGTCGAGCGACTGATCCTTGAACATGGCGTGGCGGCCCTGCCCGGCGAGAGCTTCGGGCTGGCTGCCGAAGCGGGAACGGCGGTTCTGAGGCTGAGCTACGGCCTGCTGGATGCGCCCACGCTGGCGGAGGCCCTGGGCCGATTGCTGGCAGGGCTGGGCAGCCGCGGCCGCTGAGAGCCTGCAGGCAAGCCATCTTCCTCGCTGATCACCTTGATTTCCCAGGGCTTCGATCAAGGGCAGCAGGCCTAAGCCGATACCCCTCCGGTCTGTGCGGGGCACGCCGGCTGCGATCAGCGGCCCGGCTCCTCGCCCGTCAGGCCCCCTGGTGGTTGAAATGGTCGGAATGGAGAGGCGTCATCTTTCCTGGCAGAGGGGGCTTATACTTAATTTGGAGGGGGACTAGTGCGTCATGAGCTTTGACTTCAGATTCGATCACATCGCCATCCAGGCCCGCGACCATGCCAACACTGTGGCGTGGTATCGGGAATTCTTCGGTTGTGCAGAGAACTGGCATATGACCAAAGAGCAACTGCAGAACCCGGCCCGCATGCCAACGTGCAATCAGCTGTGCGAATTGCAGACCGGAGCCATGAAATTCCACATATTCGACATCGCAGTCGATTACATTTTACAGCCAACAAACGCGCTTGGAATAGTGCACTTCTGCCTGGAGGTTTCCTCCCTGGAAAAGCTTGAGGCCTCGAGAGAGCGCTGGATAAGACTATTCCGATCGGGGAAATATCACTTCGAAACGGCTGAAGAACCTACATCACTGATAGCGAGTTCAGACGGCATGGTGGGTTTCTATGCGCGAGACCCCAACGGCATAGAGTTCGAGATACTTTTTCAGCCGCTGAAACCATGATGAACATGGAAGTCATTTTTACGAATGACAAGGAAGTGAGGGCCAGAGCATGACCTCCTTCGGTGAATACCAATTCGGAAATGAGGTGCTTTTCATTCCCGATCTCGAAAAAGGCTTCGGTCAGCACCGGGGGATGGAACAACCCAGACCAACCGTCGCCCAACACGAAAAGAGTCAGGAATGTGCGGCAGACTTGGAGAGGAGAAAATACTGGTTCCGCTGGGTTACCGGCCACCAAAGCATGCTACTGCTCTGGCATTTACTTGCTGCCGAGTTGAGCGCTTTCAATTCAGACGATCAAATCACTCCCGACCTGGAACTGAGCGCGAAAATATTCAGGGCAACAGCTTCCATCTACGAATACTCATGCTTTTTACCGGTCGAGTTCTATAACCGGGACGTACGCCCTTTCATGTCGTTGTCACACATGGGATTTAGCGGTTCATGGGCAGCTGACTACAGGTACCTCTCGTTACTCTGCAGCATGGTCATGAATGCGCCCAGAGGAGTTTTCGATGCCGGCTCCCTGAAGATCTTCAAGGAGTCTCGATCGATGGGACACAAGTCCCATGTCACGGTGGCAAATCGCATGGTGCCCGGGGGCGGCTCTTTGCTCAAGAAATCGGCCGAAACCGGATGCGATTTCGTACGTCCACTCAGACATCACTACCTGATTTTCGATTCCTTTTTCCAAGTACACAGAACGAGCGTCACGGCAGATCAACTGGTTGACAGCCTGGATATGAGAATAGATGCCATATTGGTCGACCTGAATCAAGGAGACGCCCGTGGCGAAGATTTTTTCTCCGTTGATCCGGTTCGGGTCATTGACGAGGCGAGAGTTTCGATAAAACAGTCGCGGGGGTCTGCCTTCAAGGGAAACATTCGTGAGGCGGTGGAGAGAGAGGTACGGTCTGCGCATGAATTGTTGAGGTTGTTCGATACGAACCGCGACGGGGCTATTACGCGGGCGGAAGCGGGGGATATCTACGCGAAGCGATTCCAGCAATGGGACAAGGACGGCGATGGCATCGCCACGCGCGAGGAAATCGAGGAATTCCTGCTTGACATGACTACCTGGCAGTCATGAATTCCGCACCCCCGGCTGGGCAGCAGTGGCACTGCTCTGGGGGTCTGGAGACGATGTTCCCGAGGAGTTCCGGCGCCAACCGTATAAGAACCAGATAATGGCGGCGGCGTAAGACAGAAGCATCAGAAAAAAACCGCCTCTGAGCGCTGCACCCCGGTTGCCGCCCAGGCTCTCCGCAGCCAGTTCGACAAATGCCCCCGTTCCCCACTGGTAAAAAAAACCTCCCGAAAAAATCACCAGGTTCAAGGCTGTGGTGGCGCGGCCTGAAAGCTCTTTCGGCAGGCCCTCGTTCAAGAGGGTAAACGGAAGAATATTGATAGCCCCACCGAGCCCGTAAATCGCGAACCATCCGTAGGTTCCTGGAACCTGAGCTGCTATGGCGCCGAGTGCCAGCAGGTTGAGCGCGACGCCTGCAGCGAGAATATGCCTGACAAGCACACCACGTCGCGCGAGATGCCGAGTGGAAAACGCAATCACCAGATGCCCCGCGACCGCAAAAACGCCCATGACAGACAGGTGTCCTGCTGCGGAGGCCCGGTCGCAACCCTCTACTTCCATCAGCCAGGCAATCGACCAAAGACCTTGAACGGAAAAGAATATCCCCACCCCGGTGAAGCACAGCGGGGCCAGCCACAGGAATCGGCGATGCAGCATCACTGACCGCATGATCCGGACTTGTTGCCTCACGGTAGTTTTGCTGGCGGGCGCAAGAGCGTCAGGAATCTGGATCCACAACCACAGTGCGACGCATAAAATCACTGCCGCAATGCACGCAAATAGGGCGCGCCAGGGCAGGAAACTTAGGGCCCATTCAATGGGAGTAGCGGCCATCAGGGTCCCCAGACCTCCGGCGAACATGGTCCAGGCACCCAGAGACGCCTGCCCTGCCGCGTCGTGCAACCGCGCGAAGCTCGACAGTGGCGCCATCAGACAGACAGCGAATCCTGCTCCGATCAGTCCGCGCGCGGCGATGATGGCCGGCAAGGAATCGGCCGTGGCGAACGTAATGCAGCCCACCGCAGCGAGCACAAGAAGGGCGCTCTCTACCCGTCGAGCTCCGTAGCGGTCCAGAACAACCCCCGCTGGCAACTGAATCGCCGCAGCGGCAAACAAGTAAGCGCCGGTTACGAGCCCTAACGAGCCCGGAAGCAAGCCCAGATCACGCATCAAGTCGGGTGCGACGACGGCATTGATCGATCGCAGAAGACACGAGAGAAGGTAGGCTGATGCGAATGCGAAGAACGTCGGAAGCAAGATCTTCGGGCCGCTTGTGGCTGACGCGGAAGGCATTCAGAATCTCCCGACGAGCCAGTATAGGTAGAGGGAGAATAGGGTTCCCCCCTGACCCACGCCAGCCCAAAGGTTAGGGGCATCGCCGCGTACCGCTCAATGCCCGAGCGCTCGGGCTGTTGGCGAAGGATCGCCCGAGCCGCTGGCAGGCCTAGCCTGAGTCAAAGCACCACGCCTCCTCCACTTGAACAAGATCACAGGACCACTGCGCAGGGCCTTGATCTATGGCGCGGTCAGCTACGGCGGGTTGGTGTTGATCAACAACGCTGAGCTTGACCTCCCGAACATGTGGATCGCCTATCTGCCGATGTTCATCGGGGTCTATGTGCTCACCCAGTGGCTCGATCGCAAGATTGGGAGCTGACGAGCCGTCGAAGGGTTCGCGGGTCGCGGGCTTGGCGGCGAATGGCCCAGCTCGTCTCAGCCAGCTGCCTCTCGGCCGCAGCGAGATACCTCTCCTCAGCGGTTGGAACTGCCACAAGGCCGCCAAGCTCCAGCCCTCCCTCGACGGCGGGCTGGAGCTGCGTTCAGCCGGGCTGGGCCGGAACGTTACGGAGCGGCGCCCAGAACAACCACAGCACGGGTCCATCGGGCCAGAGCAGCAGCAGCCGCTCATCCAGCACCAGCGCCGTCGGTTCGTCCCGGCTGCCGGCATCCAAGGGGGCTTGAGCCAGGGGCAGGCGCCGCAGCTCGATCGCCTCACTGGCGAGAGCCGGGGGGGTAGCTGGCGACGAAACAGCGATGGCCCGCTTCCACAGGCGCCTCCAGGGAACAGCGGCATCCCCCTCCGGCCGCTGGGGCTCCGGCGGCGATGCCAGCTCGATGTCGGTGGTTGCCCGGGGCTCGCCGGCCTCGCCGCGCCCCTGCAGACGATGGATGCGTGCCAGAGCGGCGGCGGCGACACCGGCGCTCGGACCTGGTCCGCTGCCACGGTCCCGCCCGCCGGAGCCGGCTGACTGTTGCCGGCTGGCGGCGCTGCTGAGCCCCCGCTCCTGGATGCCCTGGCGAGGACGGCTCGCGGAGCTGGTCGTTCCGGACCCGATCCTGGCGGACCCGAGCCGCTCCGAAGTGGCCAGTTTCGGGGGCAGGCTGGTCGGCGGCGGCGGCAGGCTGCCCATCAGGGGCAGGCTGTTCAGCGGCGTGATCGGGACGGTCTGCAGCGCCTCCTCCAGCGGTTGACGGCGACTGAACTGCAGCAGGACGGGGCTGTCATCCGCCAGCGGCTGCGCCACCGGCTGGGGCCGCCGCTGGAGGCTCAAAGAGCGGTAGGACAACGCCAGCCCATGCAGCAGCAGCGCCGCCAGCAGCGCCCAGAGCAGGGGCGAGACAGGCTCCAGCGCTGTGCCGGCCCCCTCGCCCTCAACCCCCACGTCCTGCGGCCGTTGCCTGCACAGCCGCAGGACCCACAGGGGCGGCCCGGGCCAGGATCCGGGCCGCTTCCATGGCAGGGGCCAGTGGGCCACCAGGCGCGAGAACGGGTTCATGGCAATTGCAACTCCAGGGGCAGCGGACTGCTCTCCAGCCGGGCCATCAGCTGCTGGACAGCCCCCCAGGGCACCTGGGGATCGCTCACCAGCCGCAGCCGCAGATCCGGACGCTGGGCCGCCAGCCGCTTCAGCACCGCCGCCAGCTCCAGGGGCGCCACCGGCTGGTTCCAGAGCCGCAGTTGCCCGCCGGCATCCAGGCGCAGCAGGATCACCCCGTCACTGGCGGGACGCTGCGCGATCCGCTGGGGAATCAGCGTCAGGGCGAGGCTCGCCAGCCCCAGGCCGCAGGCCATCAATCCCAGGGCCACCGCCTCGATGGGGCGGGAGCGAACCCAGGGCGGATCAAGCCGGCGGGCTCCGCCGGGGAGACGGCCATCACGAATCATCGGATTCATCGGCCCACCGCAGGCGGCAGTTCGATCAGTACCGGTCCCGCTTTCAACGCGCGCAACCAGGCCAACGAGCGGGAGATCTCCCCGATCGGCAAGGCTGCCGAGGGCAGGTAGTGCAGCGCCACCGGCCCGGCCTGGCGGCGCACCAGGCTGGCGAGCCGACCGCTCTCGATGGCCTGGCCACCCAGGTACCAGCGCTGTCCCGGCGCCTGCACGAGCCACAGGGCCGCTCCCCCCTGGACGCGGGCCAGGGGCTGGGATCGCGGCAGCCGTTCGTGGGCGATCTCGGGCAGGGCCGTGACGGCCCCGCAGATCAGGAGGGTGAGGCCCACCAACGATTGAATCGCCAGGCTCATGACGGCTCCGACTCCAGTTGCCGGGCCAGCTGCCGCGCCAGCTGGTCCAGCTGCCAGTGGCGCAATCCCTGGTTGAGGCACAGGCCCGTGGTGGCCACCAGGCTGATGATCAGCCCCAGGGCCGTGCTCAGCAGCACCTGGCCGTAGCCCTGCAGGCTGGCTCCGGCGGGCAGGACCAGCTGGGGCCCCAGGCTGGAGAGCACCCGCATCAGGCCGATCACGGTGCCGATCAGGCCGATCAAGGGAGCGATCAGGCCGGCGGCCTGAAGCAGCGGCTCACCGGAGCGAATCGCCAGATCCCAGTCCTCCAGCTGGTGACGGGCCTGCATGGGACCGGCCTCCAGCAGGCGCCGCCACTGGTGCCGACGCGAATGCCGCTGTCTCCACCACTGCAGCCAGACACGGCCGCGATCGAAGCAGACCGTCAGCACGGCGATCGACAACAGCAGCAGCAGAATGGCGATCGGCCCGCTCACCCCGGGGAGGAGTCCTTGGGAGGCGTTGCTCAAGGGTGAACCAGCCCTGGTGCAGAGGTTCAGATCGTATGGGTTCACTCCGCCGCGGGCCTGTGTCGCCAACACTTGACAGCCCGGAGTGCCTGGCATTTCTTCTGTCGCTGACTAGGGTGCCGGCAGGATTGCTGCCCCTCTTGCGTCCCCCCGTGACCCGATGAGCTCCATCTATACCGACAACAGCCTCAGCATCGGCCGCACCCCCCTGGTGCAGCTCAACCGGGTGACCGAAGGCTGTGGAGCGCGGGTGCTGGCCAAAATCGAGGGGCGCAATCCGGCGTACTCCATCAAGTGCCGCATCGGGGCGGCGATGATCTGGCAGGCCGAAAAGGATGGACTGCTCGGACCCGGCAAGGAGCTGATCGAGCCCACCAGCGGCAACACCGGCATTGCCCTGGCCTTCGTGGCGGCGGCCCGGGGCCTTCCGGTCACCCTGACCATGCCCGAGACGATGAGCCTGGAACGGCGCAAACTGCTCACCG
>CAIKWV010000615.1 GCA_903831165.1 uncultured cyanobacterium | reverse complement strand
CGTGCGGGGCCAGCGCCAGCTGGTGGCCACCCTGGCGGACCTGGCCGAGCGGGTGGAAGCCGAGGGTTTCGCCTCCCCTTCGATCGTGGTAATCGGTGAGGTGGTCAATCAGCGGGTGCCGCTCTGTGCGCCCGAGCCCGCCGATGTGACGATGCCGATTCCTTTTTAGTATCTTGCGCAGCCGGAAAAGGTCTAATTGCTTAAGCAAGAACATGCAAATAAATACATGCAAAATAGTAAATGCTCCTCTGCGTGTATCTGCAGAGACTGTGTCGATATCAGCGTTAAGAGTCGACTATTCTGCTCTTGGGAAAACTCAGCCTATCGGTTAAATGCTTGGTTGGGCTGGCAAGGAATCAAGAGGTTAATGCTGTACGCAGGTAATATTTAGGTTTGATCGCTATAGGTGCAGTGAATTGGAAGGCATTTTGTTCTGAAAAGCGTAAGTATTCCTTGGGTCTGACCCTGGTAAAGCCCCATGGAGCTGAGTCACTATCTCCGCGGCTTCGCTTAGCATGCTTGCCTCGGTTCGCAAGGCTTAGGAGAGTGAATAGCGCAGCAGATGTTGACTGGGTGTAAGGCGCCTGCTCAATATCTTGAGGAAGCAAGAATGTCAGCAGGTGCAAAAATGTCAGAGGTAGGCCTTGTTGGAGCGCCGAGAGCTAATGCATTAAGCCCGCCTTGATCCTGTTAGTTGGCATTCGTGATATGGCGTTAGTGGTGCCAGGAAGTGATAGTATTTTTAGCTATATCTTTGAGAATTTGCAGTAAAAAGATTCCTGCGATTGCAGCGGTTTCGAGGTAAGGTATTGCTCTTTCGTGTCAGTCAGGTGCGCCAAGTCTGTGCGCGAAGGGATTTCTTCTAGATGGAGGGTTGAGGCTGTGTGGCGACACAATTGCCTCCTGGCCTGAGGTAACCACCAGCCACGTTTTCCAGTTCCTCGTCGCTGAGCTCAGTTTGTAAGTGCTGCAGCCCTGCTTTGACATTTGCCTCGCTGATCGCAAATCCAGCCTCCTTGGCCATGGCGACGATCGTATCCGGTGCTGCCGCTGCCTTGAGGCGCTCCTGCAGGACGGTGTCACCTTGGATGGCTTCCAGGAATGCCTTGAGTTGCTCGTCTGACATCAGGCTGACTGAAACTTTCTGAGCCTACCCTGGCATGACTGCAAGCAGCTGTCAGGTTTGCTTGCCAGTTGCTCGAATGTCACTCTCGGCACGATCCCATGGCTCCCAGCCCTCAAGTAGGTGTATTAGGAAACGTAGCCATTGGTGCGCTGCCGATTCTGCTCCGATGCATCATGGCCAAAGACTTGGGCCGGAAAAAACACTGGAGTTCAGCGATGCTGATTCGGCTGGACTCTCTCGACCAGTGCCTGCAGCCATCCACTGAGTCTGATAAGCTCCGCCGCCGATCTATACAAAGCTTACCGATCGTGAGTTGTACATTAGCGATCAAGGGCCGGCATGGGCGGAGGCGGCTGGGCAATCAGCCTCCGAGTGGCCATCCCCTGACTGCGCGTGTTCAAGTAGGAGAGGGAGAGCCCACTCCTGCGTTGCAAGATTGATAGGAGCCCAACCCCGAATTCTCAACGGGTACAACGAACCTGGTCGCTTGAGGTAAGTTTTAACGGGTACGAACGATCATGTCTTGACACGTCCGTTCAATTGTCGCCAGTTCCTGGCCGCTTTACATTGGTTTTTCCCCCAGCCACGCCTTCCAAGTCGAGATCGCTGAGCTCATCGTCGTCTTGTTGTGCTGGTTGGATGTCTGCATTGCTTGCCACTTCTTTGTTTGCAAGGTTTGCAAGAAATGGCTTTTGTGAATCTTCCATTAGTGACCTGTGCCAGAAATTCTAGTTTATAGCTTTTGCCGCCTATTTGCGCTCTTCTGCCTGCATCTCTTGACACTTCTTCATGAAGTCCGCTCGGGCCGCGCCGGTCCTTCCATGCCCCTCTTGAGGCCGCCTCTAGGCCTACGAAGACCGCTGATGAATTCTGCTCAGACACTTGGCTGAGGCGCCCGCTCCATACTTCTCACTATTAAATCCATGATAGCCGGGGTCG
>CAIKWV010000614.1 GCA_903831165.1 uncultured cyanobacterium | reverse complement strand
GAGCGGCCATGGTGCGCGATGACCTGCGCGAGGCGGTGTTCCGCGATCTGGCCCTGCTGGCCTGCGTCGGCATGAAACCCGTGGTGGTCCATGGCGGTGGGCCGGAGATCAATCAATGGCTCTCACGCATCGGCATTGAGGCGCGCTTCCGCGATGGTCTGCGCATCACCGATGAGGCCACCATGGAAGTGGTGGAAATGGTGCTGGTCGGCAAGGTCAACAAGCAGATCGTCAATGGCCTCAACCAGGTCGGTGGCCGGGCTGTGGGCCTCTGCGGCAGCGACGGCAACCTGCTAGAAGCCCGCACCCACGGTGACGGCAGCCTCGGTCTGGTGGGGGACGTGGCGAGGGTCAACTCCAGCGTGATCCAGACCCTGCTGGACGGCGGCTACATCCCGGTGATCTCCAGCGTTGCCCCCGATCTCCATGGCAAGACCCACAACATCAACGCCGACACCGTGGCCGGTGAATTGGCGGCGGCCCTCGAGGCCGAGAAGCTGATCCTGCTCACCGACACCTGCGGCATCCTGCGGGACCGGGAGGATCCCGAATCCCTGCTGGCTCAGCTGACCCTGGCCGAGGCCCGGGATCTGATCCGGAGTGGTGTCGTCAACGGCGGCATGATTCCCAAAACCGAATGCTGCATCCGCGCCCTGGCCCAGGGCGTCACCGCCGCCCACATCGTCGATGGCCGCATCCCCCACGCCCTGTTGCTGGAGGTGTTCACCAGGGCCGGCATCGGCACGATGGTGGTGGGAAGCCCGGCGCACCTGGAGGGCTGATGGCAGCTCGGGGGGTTGGCCATGGCTGAACGGGCTCTGGATCCGGCGGTCAGCCTTGCCCTCAGCTCGGCCCGGCAGTCGATCGATCGTGGCGAGTACGGCCAGTGCCTGCGGCTGCTGGAGCCCCTGGCGGAGGCCCATCGGGCGGCGACGCCCGTAGGGGCTGGTGTGCGCCTGCTGATGGCCACGGCCCTGATGGGCCAGGGACAGACCGAGCGGGCCGCCGATTGCTGCCGCAGCCTGCAGGTTTGCATCGACCCCACCCTGCGCGCCCGGGGCCGGGAGCTACTGCTGGTGCTGGAGGCCCCGGCCCTGCAGCGTCCGCGCAACTGGTCGTTGACCCTGCCCGATCTCGGCCAGCAGGGCGCCTTGCTTGAGGGCAGCGGCTCCGGCCTGGTGGCCCGCCGCCGCCGCCGCAGGCCCGCGCCCGAACCACCACCGCCGGTGGGCCCCACCCCGGCACCGTTGGGTTTTGCCGCGGTGGTGGCCGTGCTGTTGGCATTGCTGTTGCTGGTGCCCCTGCTGGGCGGCTGCATGGAGGTGAGCAGTGAACTGCGTTTTGAGGGGCCCGGGCGGCTGCAGCTGAGCCATCGGCTGCGCAGTGACTCCGGCCAGCTGACCCCCTGGCAGCGCCGGTTCGCGGAGGTTCTGCGAACGGGCCCTGCCCCCTTTGCAGCCCAGCAGCAGGGGGGGCTCCAGGTGCTCTCCACGGCGGTGCTGCCCGCCGATCAGGCCCTGGCGGCCCTGCAGCGCAGTCTCACGGCCGCGGCCGAGCTGGCAGGGGTCAGCCCGCCCCTGACCGATCTGTCCTGGCAGGAGCGCAACTGGCTGGTGGGCGTGCGCCAGAGGGTCTCACTGGTGGTCGATCTCACCGGGCTGCCGCCGCTGGCTGGCGTTGATCTCAGCCTGCGGCTCGTGCCGATGACGGCGGCGGCGGTGCGTTCCGCTGCCCCGCTGGCGGTCCAGTCCCTGCCGCGGCAGCGAGGAGCGGAGCCCCGGCTGGACTGGCCCTTGAGCAGCGGCCAGCGCAATGTGCTGGAGGTGCAGTGCTGGCGCTGGAGTCGCCTCGGCCTGGGTTCCGTTGGCATTGCCCTGGGCCTGTTGCTGGTGTCGCTGTTGCAGCGGATCAGGCTGAGTCTCGGTTTCGGCCTGCCGGAATTGCCTGCCTGAGGGCTGCCGGCTCCCTTTCACAGTTCCAGGGGATCGGGATCGATCGCCAGGCTGACGCTCTGGGGCAGGCTGCGTCTCAGCTCCACCTCCGGCGGCAGCGGGATCGGCGCCGCCGCCGGGCCGTGCAGCAGCACCTGCCAGCGGCTTCGCCCCGCCACCCGGGCCACCGGCGCTGGGGCCGGGCCGATCACCACCCAGCCCTGGCTCTCCACACCGGCGCGCACCAGTTCCACCAGGCTGGTGGCCGCCGTGGCCGTGGCACTGGCGGAAGGCCCCGCCAGCCGCAGCAGGCAGGCACGGCTGAAGGGCACCAGGCCGGCTTGGCGCCGCAGCTGCATTTCCTCCTCCAGGAAGCGTTCGTAGCGGCCATCGACCAGATGGCGGATCACCGGATGGTCGGGGCTGTAGGTCTGCACCAGCACCTCCCCCGGCAGTTCGCCCCGGCCGGCCCGCCCCGCCAGCTGCAGCAGCAGTTGCAGGCAGTGTTCCGAGGAACGCAGATCCGGGCGGTGCAGCAGGCCGTCGGCGGCCAGCACGGCGGCCAGGGTCACCCGCGGCAGATCCATGCCCTTGGCCAGCATCTGGGTGCCGACCAGCACATCGGCCTCACCGGCAGCGAACCGCTCCAGCAGGCGCCGGTGCCCATCGCGGCCGCGGGTGGTGTCCTGGTCGAAGCGCAGCAACCTCAGGCCCTCCAGTTCCGCCGCCAGCTGCTCCATCATCCGCTGGGTGCCGGCCCCAAAGGGCTTGAAGGCGGTGGAACCGCACTTGCCGCAACGTTGATCGATCTCCTGGCGGTGATCGCACCAGTGGCAGCGCAGCCACTCCGTGGCAGAGCCGTCCCGGCGGCTGTTGCGATGGACGGTGAGGGCCACATCGCAGTTGGGGCACTGCACCGCTTCGCCGCAGCTGCGGCAACTGAGAAAGGAGCGATAGCCCCGCCGCGGCACCAGCACCACCGCCTGCTCACCGCGGGCCTGGAGCTGCTCCAGCCGTCCCATCAACGGCCGGCTGATCAGG
>CAIKWV010000613.1 GCA_903831165.1 uncultured cyanobacterium | reverse complement strand
GCGATCCACCTGGGGGGTCATCACCAGGATGTCCCGGGGCTGGAGGGTGGGATCCGCGGCCATCAACTGCAGCAACCGATCGCGCACGATCTGCACCTGGCGCAGCGGTCCGGGACAGGGATGGAATTCCAGGGAGCTGTCACCTTCGGCCCTTTGCAGGACCGGCACGACGGCGGGCTCGACCAGCTGGGCCTGGAGCTGATGCAGCAGTGGCGCTAGAGGTGGCGGCAGGGCAGGAGCCCCAACCTCAGCAGCGGGCTGGGCCTTTGCCGGTGTCGCGGAAGGGGGCTGAACCTGGGGGGCTGCCATCGGCGGCGGCTGCAGCACGCTGGCCGGGGCGACAAACAAATCTCCGGCCTCCCAGCGGCCGAGCTGGGCCTCACCGGTGCCCTCCAGCAGCTGCTGAAACTCCCCCCCCAGGCGGCCGAAGCGGGCTTCGAGTCCCGGGGCCTGGAGCAACCAGTCCATGCCGAAGGGTTCGGCCAGGGCCAGGCTGTCGCTGAGTTGGCGCCGCCGGTTGACGCAGCGCTGCCAGAGGTCGGTGCAGGGGGTGAGCAGATAGATCTCCACCGGCATCACGCCGCTGAGGGCCTGCAACAGGCGCACCTGCACCGGCGCCATGCTGCTGAGGCCGAACAGCCGTACCCGCTGATTGACCAGCTGGGGCAAGGGCTGGGGGCGCCGCAGTCGCTCGATCGCGGCCTCCACCCGCACGCCGAACGGATCGCAGGCCAGGCGTTGCGCCAGGGCCCGATACAGCAACGGCTGCCATTGCTGGGAGGGGGGCAGCGGCTGGCCGCGGTCATCGCAGCTTTCCCCCTTAGCCCAGGCCTGCAGCATGGTGGGCCGGTACAGGCCGTAGTCGTCGAAGGCATCGGCCATGGCGCGGCCCAGTTGCCAGGCGTCCCGCTCCAGCCGCTCCTCGGCGGTGAAGCGATCCAGCCAGGGCCGCAGCGGGGCGCCGCTGGGGCCGGCTGCCACCGCCGGCAGCTCCTCCAGCAGCGGCCAGACCAGGACGTTGGCCCGCCAGGGATCGACGGCCAGGGCTGTGGGCGAGGGGCCGGCCGCGGCGGTGCCGGCCGCCACGGGGGCAGCGTCCCTGGCGGTGACGCTGTTCGCCCTGGCGACCGGATCGTCGACCGGGGCCTGCTCGAGCACCAGCTCCACCAGCTGCCGCAGGCGGGCGCCGGGAAACGGATAGCGCAGATTGGCGGCGATGCCGCCCAGATGGCTGGCCAGCTGTTCGCCCAACCAGCGGCTGGTGGGCCAGGTGTTGACCACCACCTGCACCGTCTCCATCGGGTCGGGCGGGTTGAGACGCAGCTGGGCGGCCAGGATCTGGGCCAGCACTTCGGCCCGATTGCTGCGAAAGACGGTCAGCACGGCGTCGCCGCTCAGGGATACGGGGATTGGAGTGCTGGGGCCGTGCCGTTCAGCCCCGGGGCCAGCGGAGCCGCTACCAGGGCCACCGGGCCAGTGGCAGACCGATCAGAAGCAGTGGCTGCCGAGGCCGACGACTCGCTAGCGGGCCGGGTCATCGGCCGGTGTGCCCTAGCTGGCCCACAGCGGCGGCTGCGGCAGGGACGGACGATCGGACTCCGGCAGGAGCTGCCCGGCCAGGGCGGGATGGAGGGAAGGGTGGAATTCGCGGCCGCTGGTGCCCCCATCCACGTGGATGCTGTCGCCGGTTTCCGGGCAGTAGGCGGTCAGCTGGCCGCCATAGCAGGCGCCGGTGTCGATCAGCACGATCCGGCGCAGGGGGCCGACGCGGCGCAGCTCGGGGCCGGGGGTGTGGCCGACGATCACGTCGCCGAAGCGGCCGTCGTAGGTCTGCCAGAAGGCCATCCGCACCGTCGGGTCAGGTGTCCAGGTCAGGGGATCGAAGCCAGCATGGGTGGCCACCCAGCCCTGCCCCCAGTAGGCCATCGGCAGGTGTTCCAGTCGCTCCAGCCAGCGACGGCAGGCCTGATCGCCCAGTTGGCGGTAGGTTTCACAGCCCGCCAGCGACTGGAGCGCCCGCCAGTCGCCGGTGCGCAATTGCTCCACCAGGGTGCGTTCGTGGTTGCCCATCAACCAGATCGCCCGTCCGCTCTCGACCAGCTCCCAGGCCAGGGACATGGCGGCCTCGATGCGCGGGCCGCGGTTGATCACATCACCGCAGAGCACCAGGCGATCCTGGCGGGGCAGTCGGTCGACCAGGGCCTCAAGGGCATCAGCGCAGCCATGGACATCCCCGATGACCCAGTGCGACACCGGGTGCTGCGCGGACTCGTGGGGGGGCGTCATCAAAAGGATGCGTTGCAACAAGTCTGACCCGCCACGGGCTGTTCTGTCAGCCCCAATCCGTAGATCGCGATCCAAGCCGCCCTTGTTCCTTGAAATCTGCCTGTATGGCGGATCACCCTGGCCAGGGTGCCCCTGATACCGTGCCGCAACCTGCGGATGGGGAGTGGAGGGAGTCGATCCGAGAACCCTGCCGGTCACGCAGCGGGTCAATCTGCTGGTCCGGGCCCTCAACGGCGCCAAACGCACCAATGAGGCCCTGGCCAGCTGCGGCGATGGTGAGGCGATGCTCGATGTGTTGCTGGACGCCTCGGCCAAGCTCGGTCTGGGCCTGAGCCGCGCCGATCTGCAGAACACGCCGCCGATCCGTGACTGGATCTGGTGGAAGAACAAGGAGGCGCTGCTGACGATCGGCGACAACAAGCCCCGCTATCAGCAGGACGCCAGGGGTTCAGGCGAGGACGCGGCTGCCGATGCCCGGGGCGCTGATGCCCAGGCGCCGGCTGCCGAGTCTTCCGTGCCAGCCCGCAAGCGCTTTCTGGGTCTGTTCTGAGTCACGAGGGCCTGCGGCGGGGTGCGCTGGTCGCGGTCCCCGGATCCGGAACCAGCACCACGCCGATGGGGACCTGGCAGCTCCTGGGCTTGCCTGGCCTGGGATCGCCGTCCGTTGCCGACGCCGTTGGTCCCGGTTGCCAGCCTTGACCATGCCGCTCTGACAACCGCCTGAACGGAAACCGCAGGCCTTGATCTCACAGTCCTTGATCTCACAGGCAGTGGCTGGTGCCGTCCTCACCCTGCAGTTTTTGGCTGCACCAGGCCTTCTCTCCCACAGGTCTTGGAACCGCAGGCCTCACCAATCCAACCGTTGCAATCCCAGCTCCTGATGTCGCAGGGGAAGACATGGCGCCACCAACAGGCCAAGTGTGCCCGAGGCAGGCCATGACTTCGCGGCCACGCCGGCCGCCCCAGGCTGGGGACGCCCAGCTGGTTTCTTGGGCGGCGTAACCCCCAGTCCATGGCCGTCATCCCAGGAGCCCATGGGTAGGACGTCAGCCGATCAGACGCTTGTTTAACGACTCTCTGGCTCGATGCCGCCCGCCGATCCGGCGCTTCTCCAGCAACGATCGGGTTGTTGGCCTGCGACCTGTTCGGCGCGCTGCTCTGAAGTCCGCCAGGGCGCGACAGTCCGATCGCTCAGCTCAGGCTGGCCTGGGCCGAAGCGATGGTGGCGGAGGGGGCCTCGAAGCTGCCGCGGGCCACGAACTCCAGGCGCAGCTTCAGGAAGGTAATGAACTTTTCATCGCTCGAGACCACGGCGGCGGCTGGCCGCGGCACATCCCGGGCCAGGGCGGCCAGTTCGGGGGCCTCCAGGAAGGCGGGCCGGCGCACCAGCCAGAAATCGATCGGCTTTTGGTGTTCGCCGTAATTGCGGACCCGCTCCCGCAGCACCTCCTCCAGGGGTTCCTCCTCGCAGAGGAAGGCTTCGCTGGCCGCGATGAAGTGATACGTGCTCATGGGCGCTGGCCGAACAGGGGGTCGCGGCGGGGATTCTGAACCAGCGCCTTCATCTGCCGCACCGCCGTCTCCAGGCCCACCGCCAGGGCCCTGGCCACGATCGTGTGGCCGATGTTCAGTT
>CAIKWV010000612.1 GCA_903831165.1 uncultured cyanobacterium | reverse complement strand
GCCTGCATCGGCAGGCGCATATCGGAGTCGACGATCAGCACTTTCAGTCCCAGATCGGAGAGTGTGCGGGCGAAGATGGTGACAGCTGTGGATTTCCCTTCCCCTTGGGTGGACGAGGTGACGCCGACCATCCGTATGTTGCGGTCAGCACGCAGCAAGCGGAAGGTGGTGAACAGGCTACGCAGTGATTCTTTGATGGCAAAGCGCTCGCTTGCCGACATTTTGGAGATGCTGCTGGAAATCTCCAAGCCCGGCTCCAGAGGCAGGTAGGGAATCAGGCCGAGCACTGGCAGCTGCAATTCCCGCTCCGCATCCATCGGCGTGTGGAAGACATTGTCGGTGCGCTCCCGCAGGATGGCGGCACCAAGGCCGGCAAGCAGACCCACCATCAGCGCCCGCAGCAGGCTTTTCTGGATGTTGGGCTCCACAGGCAGATCGGCGAATTCAGCCGGGCTGATCACCTGCCAAGGGGTGGTGGAGCGGGCCAGCTCCAAACGAAAATTTTCGCGGGCCTGGATGTAAGAGGAATAATGTTCGCGGGCGATCGACAGCCGCTGCTGCAGATCGTCGAACTCCTTCATCTTGGTGGGGTTGTTGCGGAAGTTCTGATTCAGCAACATGATCTGACGATTGATCTCATCTTGCTGGGCCACGTTGGCCAGCAGTTGAGCCCGCACAATGTCGCCAGCTTGGCGCTGCACCACCGGCACCAAGGAATTGCGTCGAGCCAGTATGGATTGCACGATCGGTGAATCTTCCCGATACGTGGCACGGGCATTCGCCAGTTCGGTCTCGAACTCATTCAGCTGTTGCAGCGGCGTTGTCGTTCCTGCGGCCGCTTCAGCACCGGCGCCTCGCCCCGGGGTGACGATGTCGGTGCGTCCGAGCTGCTCGACAGCGGTTGGCGCACCACTCGGGGACCATTGCAACTTTCCGGTTTTGATCGATGCCAATTGGCTGTCAAGCTGAACCTGATCGGATTGCAATTGGCGCAGCTTCTGGACCAGGCCTTCACGGGTTCCCAGAATTGCCTTGGCGCTGTCGCCGGGGTCAAGGTTGTTGTTGCGCTCCCGGAAGCGCATCATCTCGGATTGCAGCCGATCGACCCGTTGCATGATTTCGGGTGCCTGCCGATCCAGGAATTTCACGCCCGAATCGAGAGCTGCCTGGCGCTCCGTCAGTGAAAACCGGGTGTAACTCTGGGACAGCTGGTTGAGGATTTGGCGGCCTTTGACAGGATCCGGCCAGCGCAGGGAAACATTGAGCACGTTCTGAACGGTTTCGGAGGCTGGCGCAATCGACAGGTTGCCGATCAGCTCGCCCATGCCGACGCCTTCCTTCTCGGCCAGCGACCGGATCAACAGGGGGCTGCGCAGCAGCACCACCAGACTTGGCACATCGCTGGTGAAGTTGCTGCGGGCGATCTGCTCGACCGTGCCGCCGCTGCCTGCGTTGCCGCCGCCGCGGGTTTCAAAGGGATTGCTGATCTGCAGTTGGAAGCCGCCCTCGTAGACCGGAGAGAAGATGCGCTGTCGCAGGGTGTTGATCGCCAGGGCCCCGGTGACCACAGCGAAAGTGAACAGAAACAGCCCCTGGCGTCGCTTGACGGTGCGGATCAGGCCAGCCAGGCCCGTGCCGCTGGCTTCCTGGCCTCCGGCCAGAGGGGATTCGAAGGCCTGGGGGTCCGAGAACGGGGTGCGCACCAGCGCCGTGCCCTGGGGGGCGGCCAGCACCGATTCCTTGTTCACCAGAGCGGAGTTGACACCCGAACCGGACGCTGGATCTTGAGCGGCGTCCGAGCGGGTCATTCCTGAGGGCAAAAGGTGTGTTGCGATCTTACGGCCAGATTCCGTGATCGCTCGCCAGGGTCGATCCTCTGGCTGAACCGTCCCCCCAGGGTTTCCCGGCGAAACTGGGTAAAGTGATGGGCCTCCTGCCCTGATGCCGCCGCCCGTGGAGGTTCCCAGCCGCTTCCGTTCTTCAACAGGCGTGTCCTGGTCCCATGGGCCTGCCCGTCATCGCACCAGCACCCACCGCAGGTTCGGCCTGGCTCTCGGGGTGCTGATGGCCGCAGCGCCAATGTCGCCGCTGTGGGCCGCCGAGCCCTTGGCAAGTCCTGCCGCCTCCAGCGGTCCCGCTATTGCCCAGGCCGGTCCTGGGGCTTCTGGGGTCGGCGCCACTGTTGTGGACAACAGCCTGTCGCTGCCCAGCGTCTACAGCGATCTCTACGTGTTGGGTCCCGGCGATCAGCTGTTGCTCAACTTTCTTGATCCCGCCGCCAAGCAGGTCGGTGGCCCGGTCGAGATCCTGCCGGACGGCACCAGCACCCTGGCCTTGTTGGGGTCGGTTCAGCTCACCGGCCTCACCCTGGGGCAGGCCAGCCGCTGGCTCACGTCGCTGTATTCCAAGCAGTTGGTTCGGCCCCAGCTGATCCTGAGCCTCACCAAGCCACGGCCCGTGCAGGTGAGTGTGCTGGGAGAGGTGGGCCGGCCAGGTCTCTATCCGCTCACCTCCTTCTCCACGCCGGTCTCGGCTATTCAGACGGCCGGCGGCATCACCCTCAACGCCGATATCCGCAAGATCATCTTGCGCCGGCCGGCCGGATCCGGTGGCGTCGAGAAACAGACCGTGCTCGACCTGGCCCAGTTGCTGCAGGCCGGCAACCAGCGCCAGAATCCGATTTTGTTTGATGGCGACACGATCATTGTCACCCGCTCCGAGAAGCCTCTGCCGAGTGAGGTGATTCAGATCGGTCTTTCCAATCTCTCGCCGGCCACGATCAACATCACCGTCGTTGGTGAGGTGAAAGAGCCTGGAACCCTGGCCCTCCCGGCCAATACCCCACTCCAGGAGGCCCTGCTGCGGGCCGGCGGGCCTGTGCCCTGGCGCGCCAAGAAATCTGACATTGAACTGGTGCGTCTCAATCGCAACGGCACCACCACCAGCGAGTTCTACAGCTACCAGCCCGGCAAGGACATTTCCAAGGGCTTCAATCCGCCCCTGCGCGATCGAGACATGATCATTGTCAGACGCAGTTACTACGGCAAGACCGTGGATCTGCTGAACCAGGTTGTCTTGCCGCTCAGCTCTTTGGGCAATGTGTTCCTTCAATACGGCTACTACAACAACAACCGCTAGTCCTCAGCACCACCACGGCTTCATCCCGCTCTTTCCCCCCTTGTTGTCATGACGTCCAACGGTCCCGGTCTCAACCCCAAGGCGATCGCCTGGGCCCTGCTCAGTCAGGCGTTCTGGTTGCCGTTGGTGGCCATGGACATGCACGATCGCTGGGTGGCCCATCTGCGGGAGATCACGCCGCCGAGCCGCAGCGCCCAACTGGATCGGGAGATCGCCCGCGGTCCGTCCCTCAGCCTCGACAAGCTTCTGGAGGCAACGGCCCCGGTCAAGGATCTGGCGCGCCATGCGATCACGTCCACCGGTGTTCTGCTCAGTACGGCTGGATCCGGAGCCTCGTCCCTGCTGGATCGTCCTCTGAGCCGCTCGATTGAGGAACTGCAACCCGAGGGCACCAGCACTCAGGCCGCCACGGTTTCCCCATCACCGTCGCATCAGGTTTCTGCTTCGGCATCCGCTCCAGGTTCCAACTGGCTGACGCGCCATTTCACCCGCGCCCAGCTCCTTGGCGGAAGCCTCGACCTCAATGATCTGCACGAAGGGGTGATGTCCCCGCTGGCCCTGGCGGAGCGTGCAGCCTCCCTCAGCAGTGGCGATCCGATGGGTCCCCTGCCCAGCATGTGGAGGGATCCCATGCGCCAGGCCATCCTCCAGCTCCCCGGGGCGCCCCGACGCATCAGCACGGCTCGGGTGATCCATGTGCCTTCCCCCAGTGTCACCCACACCACCGAAGTGCCCCTGGCCATCCAGAGCGACGGCAGCGTCGACATTCTCCAGACCCCGGACAACCCCGCGGTGATCAAGGAGATCGACACCTGGTCCCGCCATCAGCAACGCCCTGCGGTGGGATCGGTGGTGCCGGCCGTCATCCATCTCCAACCCCTCGAAGCCGCGCCCGTTCTCACTCCGGACTCCCGGTCTTCGGCCCCGTCCCCGTCAGCTGCCGGGCACCGATCCGCCCCTGCTGAGGCGAGTGCCAGCTCGGCGGCCAGCCTGGCCCCCGCACCCGCTTCGGTGGCTCCAGTGGCCGAATCCCCAGCACCCCCGGCCCCCGTCGCCGCGGCTCCTGCTGTGGTCGAGGCCCCCGCGGCCCCTGCCCCTGTGGCAGCCGCCCCGGTTGCCGCTGAATCGCCGGCAGCCCCAGCGGCAGCGGCTCCCTGAGTTCAATCAGCCCCTGGCTTGGCGGCTCCCTGAGTTCGCTTGGCCGGGCGCTCAGTCAGCCCACCACTCAGTCAGCGACAGCATCAATGGCCTCGCTGATGGCGCTCTTCTGCTCGGCGTCGTAGCCCCAGCGCTCCAGAAAGACCACGTCGTCACCGCATCCATCGCGGCTGGCGGCCAGCAGGGTTTCCAGCCTCTGTTTAACGGCTTCCGGTTCGAGCAGCCGCAACAGTTCGCTGGAACGCCTCTGAACGCGCTCCGATCCGGCCTGCTGTTCAGCATCGCCACTGCGTTGATGGTGCACCGCCATGGCTGTGCTCATCGCCAGGTTGCGCACCGTCAGATCCACCACCGGGTCGCCGGCCAGCCGCAACTGCAGGGCCACCGGCTCGGGCAGCCGGTCCATCAGCGGCGAATCGCCGGCGAGGGACACCACAAAGAAACCGCGGGCGCCATCACGACTGGCCACCAGCTCCGCCACCCGGTCGGCCAGCACCTCCTCACTCAGTTCGCCGGCTTCCCACAGCGCCAGCCACTGGCCGCTGATCTCGATCGCCTGGGGGAAGCTGGGCTCAAGCGGGGCGGCGGCCGTCATGGTCGGTGCGTTGCTGATGCTGCAGGCTATGGGGCCTCAGGGCCGGTCTGCCAGCGGCCCGTTCCCCACCGTGATTGGCCCCGGGTGTCAGCCAACCCGCCCATGGCTGGCCGGCAGCGGTCAGTTCGTCCCGCCAGCTGCCAGGCTTGAGCGATGAATGCCCCTTCGTTTTCCGCTGCGCTCGGTGCCGACACGCCTCCCGGCTACCGCTCGGGCTTTGTCGCCCTGATCGGCCGGCCCAACGTGGGCAAATCCACCCTGCTCAACCAGTTGGTGGGCGAAAAGGTGGCGATCACTTCGCCGGTGGCCCAGACCACCCGCAACCGGCTGCGGGCCATCCTCACCACCCCGGAAGCCCAGCTGGTGCTGCTGGACACCCCCGGCATCCACAAGCCCCACCATCTGCTGGGCCAGCGCCTGGTGCAGAGCGCCCGGGGCGCCATCGGCGAGGTGGATGTGGTGCTGTTGCTGGTCGATGGCAGCCAGCCGGCCGGCCGGGGCGATGCCTTCATCGTTGATTTGCTGCGCCATTGCCGTGTGCCGGTGCACATCGCCCTCAACAAGTGCGATCAGGTGGACCCGGCGCAGGCCGAGGCGCTGGCGGCCAGCTACCGGGAGCTGCTGGTGACCAGGCCAGCGGCGGCTGCGGACGGTTGGCCCCAGAACCCCCAGCCATCCCCCCAGGAGCTGGGCCAATCTGCCGGGCCTGGCGATCGCGTCGAGGCTTCTGCAGATGTCCGATCCGGGGCCTTTCCTGACGCGGCTCCGGGGCCTGCCCCAGCGGCAGAGCTTGCCCCAACGGATCAGATGGGTGCTTCCGGTGAGACGGTTGCTTCCGATGCGAAGGATGCCTCCAGGGGCCTGGCCCGGATCGAGGCAGGAACGGATCGGCCCGGGCCCTGGCCAGTGGCTGATCGCCAAGATTCCGGCGGGATGTCGGGCGCACCGGGGCTGCTGCCCTGGCCTCTCCA
Source organism: uncultured cyanobacterium (assembly GCA_903831165.1). Lineage (GTDB taxonomy): Bacteria > Cyanobacteriota > Cyanobacteriia > PCC-6307 > Cyanobiaceae > Cyanobium. The sequence continues at coordinate 345 of CAIKWV010000612.1, read as the reverse complement.
TCCGCTCAGCGCCCTCACCGGTGAAGGCTGCACCGAGCTGGTGGCGGCCCTCGCCGCCGACCTGCCCCAGGGTCCGCACCTCTATCCGGCCGATGCCATCAGCGATCAACCCGAGCAGCTGCTGCTGGCGGAACTGATCCGCGAGCAGGTGTTGCACCAGACCCGCGAGGAGGTGCCCCACTCGGTGGCGGTGCAGATCGATCGCATCGTCGACGACGGCCCGCGCACGGCGGTGTTGGCCACCGTGCTGGTGGAGCGCTCCAGCCAGCAGGGGATCCTGAACGGTAAGGGGGGGCAGATGCAGAGGGAGATCGGCCGGGGCGCCCGCCTGCAGATGCAGAAAGT
>CAIKWV010000611.1 GCA_903831165.1 uncultured cyanobacterium | reverse complement strand
TGGGCGGCGCCCTCAAGGAGCTGGTGGAGCAGACCCGCAAGAAGCGCCGCCGCGCCTTTTACGAAGACCGGCTGGAGGCCCTGCGCAAGAGTGCCGGCAAGGCCCGGGCCGAAATGGCCCAGCAACAGGGCTCCCGTCAATCCGTGAGCAGTGAGAACGTCTATGGCTGAACCTTCGACTGCCCGGTCCCTGGGCGATCTGGACAGTTCCGGCACCCAGGCTCCTCCGATCCCTGTCCCCAGCCCCGCCCGCCTGCGGGCCGATGCCGACAGCCGCGCCCTGGCCCTGCTGGCGGCCGAAGCCTGCGATGACCGCAAGGCCGTGGACATCCGGTTGATCCGCGTCGATGAGGTCTCGTCGCTGGCCGACTGGTTCGTGATCTGCAGCGGCCTCACCGATGTGCAGGTGCGGGCCATCGCTCGTTCGGTCGAAGACAGCCTGGAGCAGGAGAGCGGACGGCTGCCGCTGCGACGCGAGGGCCAGAGCGAGGGGCGCTGGGTGTTGCTCGATTACGGCGAACTGATCGTGCACGTGCTCACCCCCCAGGAGCGCAGCTACTACGACCTGGAATCGTTCTGGGGCCACGGCGAACAGGAGCGTTACACCAGTCCGCTTCAGCCCGGCGATCCCGGCCAGGCGGCCAGTTCCCCCCCCAGCACGTGAGCCCCGAAACGGCCGCCGGTGATCCAGGCCAGGTGCAGGCCTCCATGGCCTGCCCGGTGCCGCCGGAGCAACGGCCCCTGCGTGAGTACGACCAGTTGCTGCGCTCCTGGTTTTTCGTCTGGCCCTCGGGCCAGCCCCGGGCGCTGCTGAGGCCGCTGTTGATCAGCTGGCTGCTGGCGCTGGCCCCGAGCCTGGTGGTGGCCAGCGGTAGCCTCAGCCTGCGCCACGACCCGCTGCGGCTGATGCTGGCCGGCGCCGCAGCGGCCCTGCTGTTGCCCTTGTTTCTGCTGCTGCGCCAGTGGCTGGGCTGGAGCTACGTGCAGCGGCGGCTGCTGGCCATTGAAGTGGCCTACGAGGAATCCGGCTGGTACGACGGCCAGATTTGGGAAAAACCCGTGGCCTGGCGCCAGCAGGACCTGCTGGTGGCCACCCATCAGGTGAGACCGGTGTTACGGCGCCTGCAGCAGGCCCTGTTGCTCACCGTGGCCCTGCTGCTGGCCGGGACCGGACTCTGCCAGGCTTTCTGAGCCCGAACGGCGCCAGCCCCCCGGATTCCGCCATGGCCCAGACCAGCCCCAGCTTCCCCGGCTCCGGCCGCTCGCTGATTCCGCCGCTGGAGGTGAGGCTGCTGCGCAACGGCATCGTCGAATCCCAGCACCGGGTGCATGCGGTGGTCTGTGACCAGCGCGGCCGGGTGCTGATGCGGGCCGGAGACTCCCAGCAGCTGAGTTTCATCCGTTCGGCACTCAAACCGTTCCAGGCCACGGTCTTCGTCAGCAGTGGCGCCATGGAGAAGGGCGGCTGCGGCGATCGCGGCCTGGCCATCGCCTGCGCCTCCCATGCCGGCACCCCGGCCCATGCCCGCGAGGCCTTCCGGCTGCTCTGGGGGGCGGAGCTGGATGCGGAGCGGCTCCAGTGCCCGATCCCCCAGGGCGCCCACAGCCCCCTGGAGCACAACAGCTCGGGCAAACACGCCGCCTTTCTAGCCACCTGCCGTCAGATGCACTGGCCGCTGGAAAGCTACCTGCAGATTGCCCACCCGTTGCAACAGGAGGTGCTCAAGCGCGTGGGAGAACTGCTGGGGCTGCCCGCTGCCGAACTGGTCAGCGCCCGCGACGACTGCGGCGCCCCGACCCTCCAGCTGCAACTGGCCCAGATGGCGTTGTTGTACGCCCACCTGGGGGCCGGTGCCCATCCGGATCTGGAGCAGATCAGCCGGGCGATGCTGGCCCACCCAGCCCTGATCGCCGGCCCGGGCCGCTTTGACACCGAACTGATGCGCCTGGGCCATGGCCAGGTGCTCAGCAAGGGGGGCGCCGAGGGCATTCAGTGCCTCAGCCGCATCGGCGAAGGGCTGGGGGTGGCGATCAAGGTGGAGGACGGCGCCAGCCGCGCCAAACACGCCGTGGCGTTGCACCTGCTCGAGCAGCTCGACTGGCTGACTCCTGCCAGCCTTGAGGAGCTGCGCCAGCACCATCTGCGCCCCGCCGACCACCTGCGGCTCGATGTGCTCGGCGAACTGCGCTTCACCTGAGCGGGGCGGCCGGGGCTGGGCTCCGGCCGCCCCCATCGAGGGGGGTGAAGGCAGGCTGGTACAGTAATCAGGTCGACGCGGGGTAGAGCAGTCTGGTAGCTCGTCGGGCTCATAACCCGAAGGTCGCGAGTTCAAATCTCGCCCCCGCCACCAACGCCAGACTCCCCAACCATGGGGAGACAAAGAAACCCTCAGGTGTCAAATCTGGGGGTTTTTTGTTGTCACGCTGCGCCTTGGCGAAAACGTCGTTCCCAGAGCCGGACTGGAGAAGGGTTCAGCTGCGGGCGAGCTGACTTCGGGGCGGTATGGGCAGACGCAGGCTGACCAGCCAGGAGAGAGCCACCAGCAGGGACGAGCACCAAAGACAGGCCACCATGCCGCCCTGCAGGTACACCCAGCCCGACGCCAGGGTGCCTAGCAGGCGCCCGGCCGCATTGGCCATGTAGTAGAAGCCCACATTGAGGCTCACCGCTTCGGCATCGCTGTAGGCCAGGATCATGTAGCTGTGGATCGAGGAATTCATGGCGAACACCACCCCGAACACGGCCAGGCCTGCCACCACCGCCACACCGGGCTGGCCCACCTGACGCCAGAGAGCCATGGCGATCAACGCTGGGATGGCCGTCAGCACGGCGCTCCAGAACTGCACCGCCGCCACACCGGGAGGGGCCGACTGCCCCCAGGCCCGCCGCAGGGCTGGCGCGGAGCCCTGCACGATCCCGTAGCCGATCACCCACAGGCCCAGGAAACCGCCCACCTCCCAGAACCTCCAACCCAGGGCGGCCTCGAGGAAGACGGGCAGGGCCACCACAAACCACACATCACGGGCGCCGAACAGGAAGAAGCGCGCCAGGGAGAGCACGTTGATGCCGCGGCTCTTGGAAAACAGAGCGCTGAAGCCAGGCTTTTGCTTCATGCGGCCCATGTCGGCCGGGAGCACCAGGGTGCCGCAGAAGGCCAGCAGCAGGCCTGCAGCCATCACCGCCACGGCCGCGTTGAAGCCGATCGTGGTGAGCAGCACGCCGCCCAGGAAGAACCCCACCCCTTTGAGGGCATTCTTGGAACCGGTGAGAATCGCCACCCAGCGGAACAGCTGCTGCTCGCCCTTGTTGTGATCGTCCGGCGTTTCGGGCACCACGGTTTTGATGGCGCTCTTGGCGCTCATCTTGTTGAGGTCCTTGGCGATGCCGCTGAGCGCCTGGGCCGCCATCACGTAGGCCACGCTCCACCACTTCGGCCAGCTGTCCGCCACCGGGATCAGCATCAGCAGGGCAGCCACCTGCAGCAACGTGCCCGTCCAGAGGGTGAACCGCAGGCCGAAGCGCCCCCCCAGCCAGCCGCCGTAGAGGTTGGTGACGATCCCGAAGAACTCATAAAAGAGGAACAGCAGCGCGATTTCGAGTGTGCTGTAGCCGAGTTCATGGAAATGGAACACCACGAGCATGCGCAGCGCCCCATCGGTGAGGGTGAAGGCCCAGTAGTTGGCCGTCACAATCATGTACTGCTGCAGGGCTGTTAGGGCCCGTTGGGGTTGCCGTTGCCCCTGCCGGGAATCGGAGCTCATCGGCCCGCCTCAGCGCTCATCGAGGAGCGCCACATGGCCCACCAGATCGGCCATGCGACAGCTGTAGCCCCACTCGTTGTCGTACCAGGCATACACCTTGAGCTGAGTGCCATTCACCACCATCGTGGAGAGACCATCGACGATGGCGCTGCGGGAATCGTTGACATAATCCACCGACACCAGCGGCCTGGTTTCATAGCCCAGGATCCCCTGCAGGGGGCCATTGGCGGCCTCCTCGAACGCCCGGTTCACTGCTTCTACCGTGACGCTGCGCTTGAGCTCGAACACCGCGTCGGTGAGCGAGCCATTCAGCAGGGGCACCCGCACGGCGTGGCCATTGAGCTTGCCCTGGAGCTCCGGAAAGATCATGCCGATCGCCTTGGCCGATCCGGTGGTGGTAGGGATCAGGCTCTGGCTGGCGGAGCGGGCCCGGCGCAGGTCACTTTTAAAGCCATCCACCACCACCTGGGTG